>JBPCQM010000172.1:0-4506 GCA_050998115.1 Pseudolabrys sp.
ATGATCTTGCGATCGTCAGCGCGCCCGCTCTTTCGCGCTTCAGGCATCAATGGTGCCAAAACAGCCCATTCCTCATCGCTCAAATCAAATCGCATGGTTCACCTCCGCGAACGGTGAATCACGATCACTATGATTTTTCAAGAAATTATGTGAGTACAGACCCTAACCCCTTGTTGCAAGCGTTCTGCCCGCAAAGCCTCAGCTTGCGCGGCGAAGCGCCGCGTGTCGTCCGGTGGGTCAAGGTATTCGAGAGGGTGAATCGCCGGTAAATGGCCTCGGCAAGGCTGCCTAGAATTCAGGTAAACCCTAGGCTTTCAGCGTGCTGGGGCGAAACAGGAAGGCCGGCAGATGAGACTGCTCGCTTGCCTGCGGAGCTTCCGGCTGCGGTGGACGCGGGCGCGGAGCGTCTTGCGGTGCCTTATGGTGGAAAGCGGTAGTTGGCGCGGCGGCGTCCTTCCGGCGCGGCTGTGACCGTCCGCCGCGAGGGTGACGCTCGCGATGCCGGCTGCCGCCGCGATGCGCGGTGCGCTCGCCGGACGAAGAACTCTCGGGCGGTGCAGTCGGTTCGCCGGCCCAGGGAATGGTCTGCCCGGTCAACCGTTCGATCGCCGCCACGGCCTTCTGGTCAGGCGGCGCCACGATGGTGATGGCGGTGCCGCTGTGACCGGCGCGTCCGGTGCGGCCGACGCGATGGACGTAATCGTCGGGGTGATGGGGAACGTCGAAATTGAAAACGTGGGAGACTTCCGGGATATCGAGGCCGCGCGCGGCGACGTCGGACGCGATCAGGAGCTTGGCCTCACCCTGGCGAAACGCGTCGAGCGCGGCGGTGCGCGCGGACTGGTCGAGATCGCCGTGCAAGGCGACCGCGTTGAATTTGTGCCGGACCAGCGAGCGGTGCAAGGTCGCAACCTCGCGCTTGCGGTTGCAGAAGATGATGGCGTTCTTGAAATTGTCAGCCGAACGAATCAACCGGCGCAAGGTTTCGCGCTTGTCGTGATCTTCGCGCCCGGTGGCGACCAGCAACTGCGTGATGGTGGCGGCGGTGGTGGCAGGCTTCGACACCTCGACGCGCACCGGATTGTGCAAGAAGGTGTCGGCGATGCGCTGGATTTCCGGCGGCATGGTCGCCGTGAAGAACAGCGTCTGGCGGGTGAATGGCACCAGCTTGCCAATGCGCTCGATATCGGGAATGAATCCCATGTCGAGCATGCGGTCAGCTTCGTCGATCACCAGAAGCTCAACACCGGACAGCAGCAGCCGCCCGCGCTCGGAATGATCGAGCAGCCGCCCCGGCGTTGCGATCAGCACGTCGACACCGCGCAGGAGCTTGCTGTCCTGATCGCCGAACGACACGCCGCCGATGATCAGCGCGACATTGAGCTTGTGATTTTTGCCGTATTTCTCGAAGTGCTCGACCACTTGCGCGGCCAGTTCGCGGGTCGGCTCGAGAATGAGTGTGCGCGGCATGCGCGCCCGGGCACGACCCTGCTCGAGCAGCGTGAGCATCGGGAGAACGAAAGCGGCGGTTTTGCCGGTCCCGGTCTGCGCGATGCCGAGGACGTCGCGTCGCGCGAGAACGTGCGGGATGGCTTGCTCTTGAATGGGGGTCGGAGTTTTGTATCCGGCGGAGTCAATGGCGCCGAGAACCTTGTCGGACAGACCGAGATGCGAAAAGGACATAAAACCTCAGTTGGGGGCGATGCGCCCCGGGCCTCGCGCCGGAACGAAATACGGTTTGTGCGCGGGAATTGGCGGTCGAATCTGTGTTCGTTATGCGACCGATGGCCGAAACATAGGGTGGCAAAGGCCAAAGTCAATGCTGCGTTATGCATAAGCTGCTTTAACTCTTAATCTTTTCGCATAATCTGCTGTTTCCGATGGTCAATCCGACGCCTCTCATCCTCATTCCCGGCGTTCTGTGCAGCGCCCGGCTGTTCATGCCTCAGGTCGTCGCCTTGTGGCCCAGCGGGCCGGTGACCGTCGCCGATCATCGCCGCGACCGCACTATGACAGCGATCGCCGAGCGAATCCTGGCGGATGCGCCAGCGCGTTTCGCGCTTGGCGGATTGTCGATGGGCGGCTATCTCGCTTTCGAGATTATGCGGCTCGCGCCCGAGCGCGTGACGCGGCTTGCTTTGCTCGACACCTCAGCGCGGCCCGACACGCCGGAGCAGACGCAAGCGCGGCAAAAACTGATCGCCTGGGCCAAGGCCGGCAAGCTTGATGACGTGATCGCCACCCTCGCGCCACGCTTTCTCAATGCCGCACACCAGGCCAATGCCGCCATGGTGCGCACTGTCAAGGAGATGGCGGAGGATACCGGAGCAGAGGCATTCGTGCGCCAGCAGGAGGCCGTGATTGCGCGGGTCGACTCGCGGCCGATTTTACCCGCCATCAAATGCCCGACTCTGGTGCTTGTCGGCGACGGCGATATCGTCACGCCGCCTGAAATGTCGCAGGAAATGGCGTCTGCCATTCCCGGCGCCCGGTTCGTCACCGTGAGAGATTGTGGACATCTGGCGACCATCGAGCAGCCGGCCGCGGTCAATGCCGCGATGTCGGAGTGGCGCACTCTATGATCGCGATGCGCACTCAGGTCGGCATTGTCGGGGCTGGTCCGGCCGGCCTGATGCTGTCGCACCTGCTGCACCGTGCCGGGATCGAATCAATCGTCGTCGAACAGGCCAGCCGTTCTTATTGCGAGAATCGCATTCGTGCCGGCCTGATGGAGAACTGGGTCGCCAAGCTCTTGATCGACACCGGCGTCGGCGAACGCTTGCAGCGTGAAGCCATGGTGCATGACGGGATTTTTATCGCGTTCAAAGGCGCGGCCCACAAGATCGATTTTGCCGAACTCATCAATAAGCACGTCTACGTCTACGATCAGAAGGAAGTCGTCACCGATCTCATCGCGCATCGGTTGGCACAAGGCGGTCAGATTCTGTTCGAGGCGCAGGGCACCAGCATTCACGATTTCGCGGGCGGCGCGCCGAACCTCCGATTTGACCACGGCGGCAAGCCGCAAGAGATCGTCTGCGATTTTATCGCGGGTTGCGATGGGTTTCACGGTGTCTGCCGGCCCAGCCTGCCGGTCGGGAGCTGGCGCGAATATGATCGCGTCTATCCCTTCGGCTGGCTCGGCATTCTTTCGGAATCGCCGCCGCCCGATAAAGAGCTGATCTATTGCTATCACCGCAATGGTTTTGCGCTTTTTTCAATGCGCGGGCCGGATTTGTCGCGGCTCTATGTCCAGTGCTCGCCCGACGACGACGTCAAGAACTGGCCCGATGCACGCGTCTGGGAGGAATTGAACACGCGCTTGCAAGGCGTGCGCCCGCTCAAGGAAGGTAAGGTCCTGCAAAAGGGTATCACCGCGATGCGAAGCTTCGTCGCCGAACCGATGCAATTCGGGCGACTGTTCCTGGCGGGAGACGCCGCGCATATCGTGCCGCCGACCGGCGCCAAAGGCATGAATCTGGCGATGGCGGACGTATTTGTTCTGTCCCGCGCGCTGGAGAAATTCTTCCGTAACGGCGACGACGAGGCGCTATCGGCTTATTCAGCGACTTGTTTGCGGCGCGTCTGGAAAGGCCAACGGTTCTCCTGGTGGATGACGCAGATGCTGCATCGCTATGATGAAGGCGAGTACGCCGACTATGACATGATGCGCCAACTCGCCGAGCTCGATTATTTAACCGGTTCTCGCGCCGCCGCGGTCTCGCTCGCGGAGAACTACACTGGCCTGCCAATCGACTGATGTCGCAGGTCACTCGGCGTTAAACGTCCAGCAGTTCCTCGCCGGCAAATTCGGCATTTTCTTGAATGAAGTCGAAGCGCGCTTCGGCTTTGTTGCCCATCAGCCGCTCGACCGATTTCGCAGTCGAACTGCGCTCTTTATCCGCTAACATGACCTTGAGGAGGGTGCGCTTCTTCGGGTCCATCGTGGTTTCTTTCAGTTGCGCCGCCATCATCTCGCCGAGACCCTTGAAGCGGCTGACTTCGACCTTGGCATTGGCGTTGAATTCCTTTTTGAGCAACTGCTCCTTGTGCTTGTCGTCGCGCGCATAGACGATTTTGCCGCCGTTCGCGAGCCGGTAAAGCGGCGGCACTGCCAGATACAATTTCCCGGTGTCGATCAGTTTTGGCGTCTGCCGGTAGAAAAAAGTAATCAGCAGCGACGCGATATGAGCGCCGTCGACATCGGCGTCGGTCATGATGATGATCTTGTCGTAGCGCAGGTCGGCGTCGCGGTAATGCGCGCCGGTGCCGCAGCCGAGAGCCTGCATCAAGTCCGAGAGCTGGGCATTTTGCGCTAGCTTGTCCTTGCCGGCGGACGCCACGTTTAGGATTTTTCCCCGCAACGGTAGTACGGCCTGGGTGCGGCGGTCGCGGGCTTGTTTGGCGCTGCCGCCGGCGGAATCGCCCTCGACGATAAACAACTCCGAGCCTTCGGCGGCGGAATTGGTGCAGTCGGAGAGCTTGCCGGGCAGGCGCAGCTTGCGC
>JBPCQM010000126.1:0-9199 GCA_050998115.1 Pseudolabrys sp.
GGGTCGTGGGGCGTGTTAGCCGAAGGCGTAATCCGCCCCACCGTAACCCGACATGGCGGGTGACGGCGTAGTCTGTCATCGGACGGCGCCCTTGGCGCGGGCCTGTTTGCGCGGGCCTGTTGGCCTAACCACGCCTGCACGCTATAGTGAACGTCATGACCGCGAAGATTCTGCAAGAGGTGATTGAACGCGTCGGACGCTGGCCCGAACAGCGCCAGGAGGACGCGGCGCAAGTATTGCTCGAAATGGAGCGACAGGACATCAGCCGCTACCGGCTGACCGGCCCCCAGGCGCAGGAGGTCGCTCGCATCCAGCGCGACACCCGTGAAGGCAAGGCAACGTTCGCGACTGACGAAGAAATGGCAGCGCTCTGGAAATCCTGCGGCCTATGAAGCTGCGGTATACCGCGCAAGCGCGGGACCACATCGCAGGAATTTTCATCTATCTCAACGACCGGAACGCCGTCGCGGCAACGCCGGTGGTGGCGCGAATTCGGCTTGCCGCCGAACGGCTCGCGGAATTTCCGCGCATCGGCCACGCCGGCCGAGTCCCCGGCACCTATGAATGGCTAGTGCGCGGCCTGCCCTACATCGTCGTCTACGATTTCTCGTCGCGTGGTCAAGACGAGGTTCTCATCCTTGGCGTTTTTCACGGAGCGCAAGATCGTGAGCGCGAGTAACGTCGGCTTCCAAGACTCGACACGGCGGGTGAAGACCTTTTCAACGGCCGCCATAATCTCCTAGGTTGTGCCAATGACGGGCGCGGCCACCGAAAAAATCGAGCCATTTATCTCCCGCTGGCAGGGCCAGGAGGGCGGCCAGGAGCGCGCCAACTACGTCTCGTTCCTGAAAGAGCTTTGCTCTGCGCTCGATCTTCCCCAGCCGGACCCTGCGGCTGCGACCCACGAATTTAACGATTACGTGTTCGAGCGCGCGGTGCGCAAGCATCGCGACGAAGGCGAGTCGGTCGGCCGCATCGACCTCTACAAGAAAAACTCCTTCGTGCTTGAGGCCAAGCAGAGCCGCTGGAAAGGCGACAAGAAGGTCGCCGGCCAGGACGACATGTTCTCGGTGAACGATGAGCCGGCGGAGCGCGGCAAGCGCGGCGCCAATCGCGCCTGGGACGTGCTGATGATCAACGCCAAGCGGCAGGCCGAGGAATATGCCCGCGCGCTGCCCGCCTCGCACGGCTGGCCGCCCTTCATCCTGGTCTGCGACGTCGGCCACTGCATCGAGCTCTATGCCGACTTCACCGGCCAGGGCAAGAATTACACCCAGTTTCCCGACCGCCAGAGTTTTCGGGTCTATCTGGAAGACCTGCGCAAGGATGAGGTGCGCGACCGCCTCAAGGCGATCTGGCTCGCTCCGCAGTCGCTCGATCCGACCCGCAAGGCCGCCAAGGCGACGCGCGAGATCGCCGAGCGGCTGGCGCAGGTGTCAAAGGCGCTGGAAGCGAAGAAATATCCGCCCGAGCAAGTCGCGCATTTCCTGATGCGTTGCCTGTTCACGATGTTCGCCGCCAGCGTCAAGCTGCTGCCCGAGGAATCCTTCCGCGATCTGCTCGACGATTGCCGGAGCGAGCCGGACAAGTTCGTGCCGCTGCTCACCGATCTCTGGAAGTCAATGAACAGCGGCGAGTTCGCCGCCTCGATCCGCGCCAGGGTGCTCAGGTTCAACGGCAACCTGTTCGCCGACGCGCATGTGCTGCCGCTCGGCCGCGAGGAAATCGGCGAGCTCTACGAAGCCGCGCAGAAGGACTGGCACGAGGTCGAGCCGGCGATTTTCGGCACGCTGCTCGAACAGGCGCTCGATCCCGCCGAGCGGCGGCGGCTCGGCGCGCATTACACGCCGCGCGCCTATGTCGAGCGGCTGGTGGTCGCCACCATCATCGAGCCGTTGCGCGAGGACTGGCGCAACGTGCAGGCGGCGGCCGAAACCAAACGCGCCGCCGGCGACAACAACGGCGCCGCCGACGAAGTGAAGGCGTTTCACGACAAACTCTGCGAGACCCGCGTGCTCGATCCGGCCTGCGGCACCGGCAACTTCCTCTATGTCGCGATGGAGCTGATGAAGCGGCTCGAAGGCGAGGTGCTCGAAGCGCTGCTCGATCTCGGCCGCCAGGAGGCGTTGCGCGGGCTCGGCGGCCACACCGTCGATCCGCACCAGTTCCTCGGCCTCGAAATCAACCCGCGCGCCGCCGCCATCGCCGAGCTGGTGCTGTGGATCGGCTATCTGCAATGGCACTTCCGCACCCGTGGCGGCACGCCGGAGCAGCCGATCCTGCGGCAGTTCAAGAACATCGAAGTGAAGAACGCAGTGCTGACCTGGGACGGCTATCCGGTGCCGCAGAGAGAGAGAGAGAGAGAGAGAGAGAGAGAGAGAGAGAGAGAGAGAGCTATCCTGGCGCGCGCCGTCCTACATGGCCGACGGCGGAGTTCATCGTCGGCAATCCGCCTTTTTTAGGTAAAGGTTCGATAATCCGCGAGGCACTTGGCGATGCGACTGTTGATGCGATTTGGACTGCAAACCCGCAAATAAATGAATCGGCGGACTTCGTCATGTTGTGGTGGGATCGTGCGGCAAACATTTTAGTCAGTAAACACACGCTTCTAAGGCGCTTTGGTTTTGTTACTACGAATTCGATTTCGCAGGTTTTCAATCGTCGTGTCATTGAACGTTTCGTCGCCGCAACGGCGCCGCTATCAATAGTTTTTGCCATACCCGATCATCCATGGACAAAGGCAACGCGTGACGCGGCTGCTGTGCGAATTGCCATGACCGTTGCGAGCGCCGGCAAGGTCGAGGGCGTTCTTAGAGAAGTAACAAAAGAGGAGGCTTTGAATTCTGACCAACCCAAAATTAGTTTCAAGGAGACCATTGGAAAACTAAATTCAGATTTGACACTAGGTGCCGATGCGACCTCTGTTCGACCATTGAAGGCTAACGACGCGCTGTCATGTAATGGGATGATGTTGGCAGGAAGAGGCTTCGTCCTAGAGCCGAGTGCCGGACAACACCTCCAAGAATTGGACCAACTAAAAGATAATGAAATAATTCGACCGTATATAAACGGCGGCGATTTAGTCAGAAACTACCATCCAAAGCTCGTAATTGATTTTTATTCCTGCACCGAAGAACAAGCGCGACGACGAGCACCGCACACCTACAGCCATTTGCTTTCGACAGTTAAGCCAGAGCGGGGCTTAAGCCGAGACGTCCAATTTCGTAGCAAATGGTGGCTTTTTGGACGCCAGCGCCCCGACATCCGGCTAGGAAATGAAAAGCTAAGAAGATTCATTGCGACAACCGAAACCTCAAAACACCGAATATTTCAATTCTTGGAATCTGCGTTCGTCCCAGACCACATGATCATCGCGATCTCGTTGGATGACGCATTCTGTTTGGGCGTTTTGTCGTCAGGTATTCATTGCTTATGGGCGCTGCGCGCCGGCGGCTGGCTTGGCGTCGGCAACGATCCGCGATACTCAAAATCCAAAGTCTTCGACCCCTTCCCGTTCCCCTCGGCGGGCGAAATTCTGAAAGCCAAAATCCGCGCCAAAGCTGAAGAACTCGACGCCTTCCGCAAGGCGCGCCAGAAGGACCATCCCGACTTGACGCTGACCCAGATCTACAACGTGCTGGAGAAGCTGAAGGCGATCGAGGCGCGACAAACTTCGCCGTCGCCGCGGCACTCTCAGCCGTCACCCCCGGGCTTGTCCCGGGGGTCCACGACTTTCGATAGCGCGGCAAAAGAAGACGTGGATGGCCGGGACATAGACGAGCGCAGCGACGCCGTCCTTCGGACGGCTATGCCCGCCCATGACGAGATGAATTTGGCGCTCACGCCCGCTGAGGAGGAAATCAAAGACAAAGGCCTGATTCTCATCCTCAAAGAGCTGCACGAGAAGCTCGACGCGCTGGTGTTCGAGGCCTATGGCTGGCCGCAGAGCCTGACCGACGAGCAAATCCTCGAAAAGCTCGTCGCGCTCAACCACCAGCGCGCCGCCGAGGAACGCCGCGGCCATGTGCGCTGGCTGCGGCCCGACTACCAGATTCCGCGGTTCGGAAAGACACTCGACAAGATGGCGGCGAAGGAAGAAGGCGCGCAGGTCAGCGCCGACCTCGGTTTGCCCGCGATTGTCGAAGGCAAGACGCCTTTCCCGTCCGGCGCCGTGGAGCAAACGGCCGCGGTATTCGCGGCGCTCGCCAACGCCGCCGAACCGATGGACGCCGCCGCGATCGCCGCCACCTTCCGCAAGAAAAAAGACCTCGAAAAATCGGTCGGCCGCGTGCTCGGATCACTGGCGCGGCTCGGCCACGTCACCTCGCGCGACGGCAAGAGCTACGCGCTGCGCCGCGCCGCGTAACTGCGTGACCGGCCGGCGGATCGAACGCCGCGGAGCGCAGCCGCTCAGTGTGTTCACCCGCGGGTGTGACGCCGGTCACAGGCGGCAAGAAATTTTCTGCTTGACATCGCGCTGGCGCGCGCGAGCCGCCGCGCGAACAATCAGAGCAACGGCCGGGCAACGCGCTTGTCATCGCCGATCACCGCGTTCAATATGTTTTTGCAACCCGCCGCCGGCGCGGGCGCGATGAGGGTTCATGTGAGGGGCATATGGACGAGTTGATCGGACGTCTGGTCGCCAAGGTCGGCATCGACCGGCCCACCGCCGAAAAAGCCGTCGCTATCATTCTCGATTTTCTGCGCCAGGAAGGCCCGCCCAGCGAGGTGCAGGCGCTGTTCGATAAAATGCCGGGCGCGCAAGCGCTGGCGCAGCAAGGCGATTCCGGCGGCGGTGGCGTGGGCGGCGGCATGGGCGGCATCATGGGCGCCGGCAGCAAAATGATGGCGGCCGGGCTTGGCATGGAGCAGGTGCAGGCGGTGACGCGCGAGGTGATCGGCTTTGCCCGCGAGACGGCAGGCGAGGATGCGATCGGCGCCATCGTCGGCGCCATCCCGGGTTTGAGTCAGTTCGTCTAGCTTGATGTGGTTGCGGCGGGTTTGTGTCGGCTTCGGATGGTTGAGGCGGGTTGCGGTGGGCTTGGTCCGGGTTCGGATTGCTTGAGGCGGTTGCTGTGGGCGTCGTCCGGGGTCCGGATGGTTGCGGCGGCTCGTTCGAGGTTAGCTATTTGCGGTGATTGGCCTGGGCTCCGGATATTTAAGGCCGGGGTTCATATGTTGGAGTTCATCCAGTCCGGTTCATCCGGGCTCATCTAGTTTCCGTCCAGGTTCATGTAGTTCATCCACGTTCATCAAGGTTCATCAAGTTCATCCAGGTTCATCCAGGTTCATATGTTCATGTCATATCCGCTCACCGATATCGAAGGCGTCGACCCCCCCACTGCGGCGCTCCTCAAGTCGGCGGGAGTTCGTTCGACCGGCGGACTGCTCGAAGCGGCGCGGACGCTGCGTGGACGAAAAACGCTCGCAAAAAAAACCGGCCTGAACGAAGGGCAATTGTTGTGCTGGGTGAATATGGCTGACTGCATGCGCATCCGCGGCGTCAGCAAGGAATATGCCGACCTTCTGCATTCGGCCGGCGTCAACACTGTGAAGGAATTGAAATACCGCAATCCCTCCAAGTTGGTAACGGCGATGGTGGACGCCAACAAAAAACGCAAATTGGTGCGGTTGCTGCCGTCGGAAAAAGTCGTGGTTCGCTGGATCGATCACGCCAAAAAACTGCCGCTCAAGATTACCTATTGAATAGATGGGTTTTTCAAAGCCTTGCTGAACTTATGAACTTATGAACCCTGAACGCCCGCGGGTGATGGGCATCCTCAACGTCACGCCGGACTCATTTTCCGACGGCGGCGCGTTCACCGATCCGCAGACCGCAATTTCCCATGCGCGTCAAATGGTTGCGGACGGCGCCGACATCCTCGACGTCGGCGCGGAATCGACACGACCTTATGAAGGCATGCAGCCGGTCAGCGACTCCGAGGAAAAGAACCGATTGTCGCCGATCCTCGGCCCAATCGTCGGTCTTGGTCGGCCGGTTTCCATCGATACATTAAAGAGCAACGTCGCGGCTTGGGCGCTCGACCAGGGCGCGGCGATCGTCAACGATGTCTGGGGCCTGCAGGGCGACCCCGACATGGCGTCGCTGGTCGCCAGGCGCCATATACCGGTCGTTGTCATGCATAATCGCCAATCGGCGGAGCCGAGCATCGACATCGTCGCCGATGTTCTGGCGTTCTTCGCGCGTTCGCTGCAGATCGCCGAACAGGCCGGCATCGCGCGCGAGCAAATCATCCTCGATCCGGGGATCGGCTTCGGCAAGACGCCGGAACAGAGCATTATTTGCATCGCGCAGTTCGCCGCCTTCCGGAAATTCGGCCTGCCGCTGTTGCTCGGCGCCTCGCGCAAGCGCTTCATCGCCAGCGTGGCGTCTTCGCAGCCGGGAGAGCGCCTCGGCGGATCGCTCGCCAGCTTGCTCTACGCCGCCGAGCGCGGCGCCGATATCGTGCGGGTGCATGACGTGGCGGAAACCGTGCAGGCGCTCCAGGTGCAGGCCGCGATCCAACAAGCGACGGGTGGCGCAAAATGACCGACCGCATCTTCATCAAGGGGCTCGCGCTGCACGCCTATCACGGCGTGATGCCGCATGAGGCCAAAGTCGGCCAGACCTTTTCGATCGACCTGACGCTCACCATCGATCTCACCGCCGCCGCCCGCTCCGACAAGGTGGCCGACACGGTCTCTTATGACAAGGTGGTCGAGGTCGCGACCCACGCGTTCGGCACGCAGCGGCTGCGGCTGATCGAGGCCGCCGCCGGCAAGATCGCCGACACGCTGCTGGCGAAGTTTTCGCGCGTTTCCGCCGTCGAAGTCACCATCCACAAACCGCACGCGCCGATCGCCGCCACCTTCGACGATGTCGGCATCACCATCGCGCGCCGGCGCAATGGCTGAGGCGCTGCTGGCATTAGGCGGCAATGTCGGCGACAGCCGCGCCATTCTCGATCGCGCGGTTGCGCTGTTGTGCGACGGCAAACTCGTGCGGCTGACAGCCCGCTCGTCCGATTATCGCACGCCGCCCTGGGGCATCGAGCAGCAGCCGCCCTTTATCAATCTCGCCATTGCGGTCGAGACGACGCTTGCGCCGCGCGAATTGTTGGCGCGCGCGCAGGATGTCGAGCGCCAGCTCGGCCGCGATCGCGCCAACGAACAACACTGGGGCCCGCGCCGCGCCGATATCGATATCCTTGCCTATGGCGACCTGACGCTGGACCAGCCGGACCTGAAACTGCCGCACCCGCGGCTGTTCGAGCGCGCCTTCGTGCTCATTCCACTCGCCGAGATTGCGGGCGACCGGGTGATCGGGGGAAAGCGTGTGGCGGATGCCGCGAGGGCCGCCGACGGGACGGGCATTAAGCGTTTGCCACCGCAGCCCGATCCGTCATCCTGAGATGGCCGCCAAGCGGCCCTCGAAGGATGAACGGGCAGCGCCCGAGGCCGTCGCCCTTCGAGGCGCGCCGCGCGCTCCTCAGGATGACGGACCAGGTTTGGTGCGCACCTCAGGGCGACGGGTAGAGGTTGGCGTAAATTGTGCCGCGTGGCACAAGAAAATGATGACCGACGACGCCCCTGCCTCGCTCTCCCTCGCCGCCGACTTCCCGCCGGCCGATCAGGCGCAATGGCGCAAGCTGGTGGACGCCGCGCTCACTAAAGCTGGCGCGGGCGCCGATTTCGCCAAGCGGCTGGTCAGCACAACCTATGACGGCCTGCGGATCGAGCCGCTGTATCCCCGCGCCACAGGCGCCAAGCCGGTGGCCGGACGCCCGGCGCAGCCGTGGGCCGTGATGGCGCGGATCGACCATCCCGATCCGGTGACGGCCAATCAACAGGCGATGCAGGACCTCGAAAATGGCGCGACCGGGCTGACGCTGGTGTTCGCCGGCTCGCTCAACGCTAACGGCTATGGGCTCGACGCCTCGGCCGCGACCATCACTCGCGTAATCGAAGGGGTCTACCTCGACGGCATCACCCTCGACCTCAATCTCAGCCCGCCGACCCGCACCGCCGTGGCGCTGTTCGCGGCGATGGTGAAGGAGAAAAAACTCGATCCCGCCACGATCGATCTGCGCGCCAGCCTCAATCCGATCGGCGGCTTCGCCGCCTCCGGCATCAGTGCGATGCCGTGGCGCGAGCTGTCGGCCATTTTCGCCGGCGGCGTGCGCGATCTCGCGGCGCAGGGCTTTCGCGGCCCGTTCGCGGTGGCAGACGGCCGCATCATCCACAACGCCGGCGGCTCGGAAGCGCAGGAGCTGGCGTTCGCGCTGGCCGCCGCGGTCGATTGCCTGCACGCGCTGGAGGCGGCCGGCGTCGCACTCGATGTGGCGCGCGGCATGATCTATTTCCGGCTGGCCGCCGACGACGATCAATTCCTGACGATCGCCAAATTCCGCGCGGTGCGTAAATTATGGGCGCGCGTCGAGCAGGCCTGCGGCCTGACGCCGAAGCCGGCGGTCGTCGCCGCCGAGACCGCGTGGCGCATGCTGACGCGGCGCGATCCCGCCGTGAACATGTTGCGCAACACGGTGGCGGTCGCCGCCGCCGGTATTGGCGGCGCCGACAACATCGGGGTGCTGCCGCACACCGCGGCACTCGGCCTGCCCGACGCCCTGGCTCGGCGCGTGGCGCGCAACACCCAGCTTATTTTGCTCGAGGAAGCCAATCTGGCGAAGGTGGCCGATCCGGCCGCCGGCTCCGGCGCCATCGAGGTGCTGACCGGCCAGCTTTGCGAAGCCGCGTGGACGCTGTTTCAGGCAATCGACAAGGCCGGCGGTGCCTGGGCGGCGCTGGAAAGCGGGCTGATCCAGCGCGAAGTGGCCGCCGTGCGCGCCGCGCGCGAGAAGGCGGTGGCGCGGCGCAAGGACGCGCTGACCGGCACCAGCGATTTTCCCAATCTGGCGGAGAAGCGCGCGTCCGTGCTCAACGTCGCGCCGGCCAAATTGCCGAAAGAAAACGCAGGCGCGGTCACCATCGAGCCGCTGCCGAGCATTCGCCTCGCGCAACCGTTCGAGGCGCTGCGCGACCGGTCGGATGCCATTGTCAACCGAACCGGCTCGCGGCCGAAAGTGTTTCTCGCCAATCTCGGCAAGGTTGCCGATTTTACCCCGCGCGCGATGTTCGCGCGGAATTTCTACGAGGCCGGCGGCATCGAGGCCGTGACCAATGACGGGTTCTTTCCCTC
>JBPCQM010000135.1:0-9052 GCA_050998115.1 Pseudolabrys sp.
GAGGCTTTCAGCGGCGGAGGTTTGCCATGATGGGTCGGCAGACGGGCGATCAGAGCCAGCTATTCTATCTGTTTAATCTCGAAGAGCGTATTCCAGCGGTCCATCTGCTGCGTCGGATCAATCCAGTCGTGACGCGAGCGCTGGCTGACCTTCGCGGGAAGCTGGAGCCTTTCTACAGCGACATCGGCCGCCCTCCGTCGACCCCGAGCTCATGCTGCGGATGCTGATCGTGGGCTACTGCTACGGCGTCCGCTTCGAGCGGCGGCTATGCGAGGAGGTCGAACTGCATCTGGCCTACCGTTGGTTCTGCCGGCTCGATCTGGACGACAAGGTGCCCGACCACTCGACATTCTCGGTCAACCGCCACGGCCGTTTCCGCGACAGCGACATCCTGCGCCATGCATTCGAGGCCGTGGTGCGAGCCTGCATGGACGCTGGTCTGGTCAAGGGCGAGGGATTTGCCGTCGACGCGAGCGTGATGGAAGCCAATGCCAGCCGCTACCACGGCAAGGCGCCGGACGAGATCGAATGGACGCTACCCGAGCGCCAGACGCGTGCGGTCAAGGAATATCTCGCAGCACTTGAAGCCGAGATTGAACCCAATCCGGATCGCAAGCCGCCGAAGGTGATATCGCCGAGCGATCCCTGCTCGGCCTGGACGGCAAAGGCCAACAAGCGGGTTCAGTTCGGCTACGGGCTCAATTACCTCATCGATATCGAGAACGCGATCATTGTCGACGTCGAGCCGACGCCAGCGCGCACCTACGACGAGGTCGAGGCCACAAAGACTATGCTTGAGCGCACCGAGCGGCGTTTCCGCCTGAAGCCGAAGCGGCTCGCGGCCGATACTGCCTACGGGACTGGCCGTTTTCTGAGCTGGCTCGTTGGTCACGGGATCGCGCCGCACATCCCGGTCCGCGATGCCAGCGAGCGCGATGATGGCACTTTCTCTCGCAGCGACTTTCGTTGGGATCGGCGGCAAGGCGTTTACATCTGCCCGAACAACAAGGTGCTGCACACCACCGGCACCGTGCACGACGGCAACACGCTTCGCTATCGTGCTTCCAAGTTCGACTGCGATGTCTGCGCGCTCAAGATGCAGTGTTGTCCCAAGGGTCCGTCGCGGCAAATCCCCCGCGATCTGCAGGAAGACGCCCGCGATGTGGCGCGCCGACTGATGCGCACGAAGGCTTTCCTCAAATCACGCGATGAACGCAAGCGCGTCGAGATGCGCTTTGCCCACTTAAAGATTCATCACGGATTCGAACGCATGCGCCTGCGAGGTCTCTCCGGTGCACGCGACGAGTTCCACCTCGCCGCGATCGTCCAAAACCTCAAGACCCTTGCAAACCAAATCTGGCGGCCTCCGCCGAACATGCAGGCCGCCTACCTCGCCTGACCGTTAGTGGCGTTAAGCGTCAGTCGCATGAGCAACGTTGCCGCTCCCTAAAGGGGTACGGCGAGCCAATGAGGCGCTGATCGGCAAATGCGCAGCCGAGCCCGTCTCATCGCCGACTTTATCAACGGTATCGACCCATCGCGACACTTTCGGAACGTCGCCAAAGCGGTCGCTTTTGGGGTAGGAGCGGACATTCGGCCAGCCAAGTTCAACAAGCCGGATTATGAGTACGCGCCCTAGGTGAACTGCGCGTGACGCGAGGGGCCGCGCCAGAATCGGCGCGGCCTTTTTGTTTCGTGGCTTTAGCCGAACTGTTTAAGCGTTAAGGTTACGTCGCGAGCAAAATCGGCCACCGGTTTGCGGCCTTCCGCATCGACTCGCCGATTTGGCGGCACAACCACGACGCCGCGCAGCGGTGTTCCGACGTCAACCATTTCATCGTTAATTCAATCGGTTCAATTCGATGAAAACCCATATGGTATCTGAGGTCGTCGCCGGTTTTTTGCCGGCGAGCGTCACGGGGTGGGATTTCGTATGCGTTACAAGTTCGAAACGATGCTGGCGGTGGCTTGCGTCAGTTTTTTTTCGTTGAGCGTTCCGGCATATAGCAAACCGTCGCCGAACGGCATCACGGCTCAAAAGCGCGCTACGGCGAAAAATATCAAAGCCAATATCAAGCCGATCAACGTCAAGCGCGGCAGCGATCCGCGCGCCGGCGCCGCGGTGCAGCCGGCCCGGGCGCTGACATTTCATGCGCGCGACGAAGACAGCGGCGCGCGCAAAACTTATTCGCCGCTTTCTCACAAGCTCCGCCGCCCCGCGTTCGGATGGCCGGTGCTGGTCACCGAGGCGCGCAAATACATGGGCACCAATCCGACACGGCGCTCGCGCCTGTGGTGCGCGGCCTTCATGAATTTCGTGCTGGCCAAGGCCGGTTATCGCGGCACCGGCTCCGATGCCGCGAAATCCTTTGCGTCGTACGGGCGGCGAGTTTCCGAACCGCGGATCGGCGCGATCGCGGTGCTCAGCCGTGGCAGAAGCGGCGGCCATGTCGGCGTCGTCACCGGCATGGATGCGAACGGCAATCCGATCATCATTTCCGGCAATCACGGTCATCGCGTCGGCGAAGGGCTTTATTCGCGCTCGCGGGTGATTGCCTACGTGATGCCGACCGCTCAGCCGGTGCTGGCGCGTGCTTCGACGCCGAGCGCTACTTCCGATGCGCCGAGCGGCGATGGGATCGTTTCGCCGATCACCGAACTGCTGGCGGCGATCAACGCCGAAACCCCGCGTGCAGAGCGCCGCCAAGGTCAAGCGGCGCCGCTCGCCGAGCACCTCGTTCCAGCCGAGCCGCCGCAACGCCCGCGCTTGGTGGAGCAGACCGCCGCCATTTTGCGGCCGCCGCAGGCTGTTCCCACCGCCACCATCATGATGGCGCGCGCCGAGCAACCGTCACGTTACGCGCGCGCAACGCGCTCGCAGCCGCGCCGACCGGTACAAACCGATATTTTCGGGCGGCCGCTGGTCACGCGCTGAGGTTTCGATCTATAAATTCAAACGGCCGGTCTCCTCGCCGGCCGGTGCCGTTAGCGCATCGCCGATCGCGATATCACCGCCCGCGGCAACCTCGGCATAGATGCCACACTCGATGTGGCCGAAGTTTTGCATCAGCGTCTTTGGAATGGTGAGGTCGCGGATGCCGGTGGCGGGATCGACATCGGTGGCGGCGCAGCGCGTGATGCGCTTGACCATTTTGAGCCGCGCTGTGCCAAGCAAAAATTGCCCAGTAAGGTCGAATTCGCGCCAAGCCGGCCAGCCACGCATATACACATTGCCGCGGAACCGCAGCGGATCGACCGGCGCGCCGGCGGCGGCTGCTATCGCAGCGACCGAAGCGAGATTGATGATCGACACGACTTTCTTGGCGACGTCGGAGAAACTGTGGTTTGCACCGTGCAGCACTTTGGGCGGCCCGCGCAGTTCATCGGGCATGAAGCGGCGGAAAAACGCCTCGATCGCCAGCCGGCCCTCTGGCGTGCGTAGATCGCCGCGCGCCGCCTCGCGGCCTTCACATTCTATCGTCAGAACATGGCTGCTCTCCTCATAGTTCGTCCGTAAAGCGGCGAGACGCTCGTTGCGCATCAGCATGAGGAAACGCTGCTTGGGAAAATAGGACGGCGCGGCCGGATCGAAGCCCGACGGCCCGTTCTCGATGGCGTAAAGCCGGTCGGCCGGCAGCGTACGGCCTTGGGTTAGGGTCACTCGAGAGAGCGGCTGCGGCGACAGGCCTTTCACCGGGTAGCGGTAAATGCTCTCGATCATGGCGGTTTCCGCGGTCATCCCGTCTGTTAGCGAGCCGGGAAAAGCTTGGCTAGCGTCGCCGCAACCTCTTCCACCGTGATAAATTCTCCCCACATAGAGAATCGGCGGGCCGCCTCCGGGGGCCTGTCACATCCGGCGCCAGTCGTTTGGGCCGAGGGAGTAGTGAATGAATTTCGAGAAATATACCGACCGCGCCCGCGGCTTCATCCAGTCTGCGCAATCGCTGGCACTGCGTGAAGGCCACCAGCAATTCGTGCCCGAGCATCTGCTGAAGGTTCTGCTCGACGATCCGGAAGGCCTAGCGGCCGGGCTGATCGACCGTTCCGGCGGCAACTCGCGTCAGGCGCTGCAGGCGACCGAGGCCGCGCTCAATAAAATCCCGAAAGTGTCCGGCTCGGCCGCCGGTCAGATTTATTTGGCGCCCGCGACCGCGCGCGCTTTCGACGCCGCCGAAAAAGCCGGCGAAAAGGCGGGGGATAGTTTCGTCACCGTCGAACGGCTGTTGCTGGCGCTGGCGCTCGATAAAGACAGCGAGGCCGGAAAAATCCTGTCGAAGGCGGGCGTCACGCCGCAAAATCTCAACGCTGCCATCGAGGCGCTTCGCAAGGGCCGTACCGCCGCCAACGCCTCGGCTGAAAATGCCTATGACGCGCTGAAGAAATATGCCCGCGACCTGACGCAGGCGGCGCGCGACGGCAAGCTCGATCCGGTGATCGGGCGCGATGAGGAAATCCGCCGCACCATTCAAGTGCTGTCGCGGCGCACCAAGAACAATCCGGTGCTGATCGGCGAGCCCGGCGTTGGCAAGACCGCCATCGTCGAGGGCCTCGCTTTGCGCATTCTCAATGGCGACGTGCCGGAGAGCCTGCAGGATAAGAAGCTGCTGGCGCTCGATCTCGGCGCGCTGATCGCCGGCGCGAAATATCGCGGCGAGTTTGAGGAGCGGCTCAAGGCCGTGCTGAACGAAGTCACGGCGGCGGCCGGCGGCATCATTTTGTTCATCGACGAGATGCACACGCTGGTCGGCGCCGGTAAGGCCGACGGCGCGATGGATGCCTCCAATTTGCTCAAGCCGGCGCTGGCGCGCGGCGAACTGCATTGCATCGGCGCCACCACGCTCGACGAATACAAGAAGCACGTCGAAAAGGACGCGGCTTTGGCGCGGCGGTTCCAGCCGGTCTATGTCAGCGAGCCGACGGTCGAAGACACCATTTCGATCCTGCGTGGCTTGAAGGAGAAATACGAAGCCCATCACGGCGTGCGCATCACTGACGGCGCGATCGTCGCGGCGGCTACGCTGTCGAACCGTTATATCACCGACCGGTTTTTGCCCGACAAGGCGATCGACCTGGTCGACGAGGCGGCGGCGCGGCTGAAGATGCAGGTGGATTCCAAGCCGGAAGAGCTCGATTCGATCGACCGCGAAATCGTGCGGCTGAAAATCGAGCAGGAAGCGCTGAAGAAGGAGACAGATGCCGGCTCAAAAGACCGGCTTAAAAATCTTGAAGGCGAACTCACATCGCTGGAGAAGCAGTCGGCCGACATCACCTCGCGCTGGAAGGCCGAGAAGGAAAAGCTTTCGGACGCGCAAAAGCTCAAGACTGAGCTTGATGGGCTGCGCGTCGAATTGGCCAACGCCCAGCGCCGCGGCGAATATCAGCGCGCCGGCGAACTGACCTATGGCCGCATCCCGGAACTGGAAAAGAAACTCAAGGAAATCGAGGCCTCGGAAGCCAAGCGCGGCGCCATGATGGAAGAGGCGGTCACCGCCGATCACGTCGCGCAGGTGGTGTCGCGCTGGACCGGCGTGCCGGTCGACCGCATGCTCGAAGGCGAGAAGGAAAAGCTGCTGCGCATGGAGGACGAACTCGCCAAGCGCGTGATCGGCCAGCAGGAGGCGGTTCGCGCGGTGGCGACCGCGGTGCGCCGCGCCCGCGCCGGCTTGCAGGATCCCAACCGGCCGATCGGTTCATTCATGTTCCTCGGGCCGACCGGCGTTGGCAAGACCGAACTGACCAAGGCGCTCGCCGCCTATTTGTTCGACGACGAGAACGCGCTCGTGCGCATGGACATGTCGGAATACATGGAGAAGCACTCGGTGGCGCGGCTGATCGGCGCGCCGCCGGGCTATGTCGGCTATGACGAAGGTGGCGCGCTGACCGAGGCGGTGCGGCGGCGGCCCTATCAGGTCATCCTGTTCGACGAGATCGAGAAGGCGCATCCGGATGTTTTCAACGTGCTGCTCCAGGTGCTCGACGACGGCCGCCTGACCGACGGGCAGGGCCGCACCGTCGATTTCCGCAACACGCTCATCATCATGACGTCGAACCTCGGCGCCGATTTCCTGGTCAACCAGCCCGACGGTGAGGATACCGACAAGGTGAGAGACCAGGTGATGGCGGTGGTACGCTCGGCGTTCCGCCCCGAATTCCTCAATCGCGTCGATGAGATCATCTTGTTCCATCGGCTCAAGAAGTCGGAAATGTCGCGCATCGTCGATATCCAGTTCGCGCGCCTTCAGAAGCTGCTGGAGGATCGCAAGATCACCATCGCGCTCGATGCCGGCGCCCGCGATTGGCTGGCCAACAAAGGCTGGGATCCGGCGTACGGCGCCCGTCCGCTCAAGCGCGTCATTCAGAAATCGGTGCAGGACCCGTTGGCCGAGATGATCCTCGCCGGCACCATCAAAGACGGCGAGAACGTCAGCGTCTCGGCGGGCAAGCAGGGCCTGACCTTCAACGGCAGGCTGGCGGCGGCAGCGTAAGCTGCGGTTAGCGGCCGATGCCCACGGTCGAGGCGACGCGCGGCGCGGTCTTGCGCGCCATGATGCTGTCGAGCCGATTGCGCTCGCGATCGAAATTGGCGAGCGCGGCGCCTTCCAGCACGCGGCCGCGCGGCAGCTTGATCTTCATCGGATCGACGAAACGGCCGTTGATGAGGATTTCGTAGTGAACGTGCGAGCCGGTCGAAAGCCCGGTCGAGCCGACAAAGCCGATGACCTGGCCTTGCCGCACGCGGGTGCCGGCGTCGATATTGCGGGCGAAGGCGGTCATGTGACCGTAGGCGGTCTCGTAGCCGTTGGTGTGGCGCAGCCGGACATATTTTCCGTAACCCGATTCCCATCCTGCCTTCTCGACGACACCGTTGCCTGAGGCGTAAATCGGCGTGCCGGTTGGCGCCGCCCAATCGACGCCGGTGTGCATTTTGGTGTAGCCGAGGATCGGGTGGTGCCGCACGCCGAAGCCCGATCGCATAATGCCGGCGCCGACCGGCTTGCGAACCAGGAATTTCTTGGCGCTCTTGCCGCCCTCGTCGTAATAGTCGGCGATGCCGTCGTCCGGCGACTGGAAGCGGTAGAATTTCTTGACTTCTCCGCCGACCGTGAGCGCGGCGAACAGCAGCACTTCATTGCGGCTGTCGGGTGCCGGGGTTTCGTCTTCGCCGGCGAGCAGCACCTCGAATGAATCGCCGGGCTGCACCTTGCGCTGGAAATCGACATCGTAGGCATAGTTGCGGATCAGTTCCTCGATAATCGGCTTTGGGATCTGGTTGCGCAGCGCGGTTTCGTAGACGCTTTGATAAAGCCGCACGCCGCCGCTGTCGCTGTCGTCGCTGTCGTCTTCGCTGGCGGAGGCGACTTCGGTGTCAACGCTGCGAACGTCAACCGAGACGTATTTGCCGATGTCGGAGAACGCCACCACCGCCTCTGCCGCGGCATCGTTGGCGATAATGACGCGGATCGGCTGGAGCCGCGCGCCCCCCGCGGTTGGCGCCATCAACACGCGCAATTTCTGGCCGTCTTTAAGGGCGCCGTCCTTGCCACGCGGACCAAGCACGGCGGTGACCGACTTGATGTCTTCGGGGGTCGCGCCGAGAGTGTGCAGGATCGCGCCGACGCTATCGCCTTTCTTGGCAGGCACGACGTTCTCATTCCAGGCGTTGCCGCCGGTGGCCTGCTTGGTGGTTTTCGGCAGCAGCGTTACGTTCTCGGGAACGATACGGGCCTCGAAGCCGGCGTAAGGATCCGGAGCCTGTTCGCCGGCGTACGCAAGCTTGATGCCGGTGACATTGGCGGCAATCGCCGGCGCGGCCGGCGATTGGCTGGCGGTTTTTGTCATCCATTCGGACGTCTCGCGCACCCGTGCGATGACGTCCTCGTTCGGCGTCGTGCCGGTGATTTTCAGCCGCGCCAGCATCGGCGGCAGGTCGCGCATGACAAAGGCGACTTCCGCGTCGGGTTCGGGAGTCGCTGCGGTGTCGTCGGCGGCACCGGACGCGGATTCGGCCAGCAGGCGCTGCGGATTGAACGGTGGCAGGTTGGCGGTGAGATCGGAAACGGTGAGCGACAAATTGCCGGCGATTTGTGTGAATGTGCGGACGCGCGCGACCTCACGGTTACCCATCCTCGACATCTGCGTATCGCGGATTACCTTGCGCATGACATTGGGCTCTTCCGCGGTCGGCAGCCGATCGCCTTTGCGCGTTACGCCGAGTTTGTCAGCGCCGACGCCGAGCGCGCCGCGCAACGCCACCTCGACGCGCTCCGGCAGCGCCGCGAAATTGGTTTCGCCGTCGAGCGACGTGAAAACGGCGCCGCCCATCAAGGCAGCGCCGCATAAGGCGGTCAGGATCGTGCCGGAAAACCACTGCACCGAAACGCGACGGCGATCGATCAGACCGCCGGCGCTGCCATCGACCGAAAGCGGCGGCTCGTTGCCGAATTCAATGGCTTCGACCGCTGATCGCGAGCGAGGAGCGTTGCGCGGCCGGTGCTGATCCAATCTCGCCGTCCCCTTGCGCTCGCGCGGATTGAAGCCAAAGCCCGAGTCGTGGATCAAGATGCCGGGCGACCTGATGGAGGTCAATCACGGCGGCAACGACTCGTAAATGACGCCCTCTGCCCCATACGCAGGCTTGTATGAGCTTAAGAAGGCGCCCGGTTGGAAGGTCCTACTGCGAAAATCTTACCAAGAACGCCCGCCGAATGTGGCCTGAGTGCGGCGCGAAATGGCAACCGACGCCAGCGGCGCTATCGCGAAAAGACCAAGTAAAATATGGTCAGCTAAGCTGCCAGAACCGGCAAAAAAATCCGGTTTTGTGTTGACAATAAACGAGGCTGCACCCTATATACCGCCTCTTGGCACGTCACCCGCCGCCTTCCGGCGCGATGGCGCGCCTCTGAAGCTCCTCACTGGATCAGTGAAAAAGCACCCGATTGTTTTCGGGTGCGCGGGGTTTCGCCGGCTCTCCGGTTCACCGGGGAGGGGGACCGCTCGGTTCCCACGCTGTTTGAAAAGTGAATCGGAAGAAAGAGAAACGTGGACGGCGGAG
>JBPCQM010000289.1:0-25897 GCA_050998115.1 Pseudolabrys sp.
GCAATGTGCGGGGCGGGGCGGGGCGGGGCAGCGATGCGCGGCGCGGCGCGAGCGGGGGCGGCGACACGCGGGGCGGGAGCAGGGCGCGCCGGGGCGGCGACGCGCGGCGGGGGAGCGGGACGGGCCGCGGGGGCGGGCCGTGCTGGAGCAGCTTTGGCGGCCGGTGCCGGCTTCTTGGGCGGCTGCTGCGCGAAACCGCTTGCCGGGATCGCAACCGAAATTGCGATTAGCGCAGGAATCGCCCATCCCAATGACTTCATCATCATGACAAAATCTCCAACAATCCCGCTGTGCTGTCCCTCAAAAACGGGCGGCGGCGCGAAATCCTTCGCCTACGGAAACGCCGGTCGCGCGAATGTGATCCATTTGTTGCGCAGAAATGTTGCGCCGCGACAAACGCGAGGAGGTGCGCGGCTAGCGCGCCACGCTATTGCCGCGTCCTCGAAGCCGGTCGAGCAATTCGAGGCTCGGATAGGAATCCGCCGCCAGGCCGAACTTGATCTGGAATTTCTTCACTGCGGCGCGCGTTGCCGAGCCGAACTTGCCGTCGATCTTGCCGACATCTTCACCTTGGCGCGTCAACAAGGTTTGCAGTTCGGTCATCTGTGCCGGCGACAGCGTATACACCTGGCCGCCGCGGCTGACCGCGGGCGCGCCGGTGAGCAGCGTGGCGTAATAGGCGACCGTGGTGGAATAGACCATCGCCGCATTCCAGCCGAGGAACGCCTTGAAGTTCGGGTAGGCGAGAAACGCCGGTCCGTTGCGGCCCATCGGCAGCAGCAGCGAAGCCGCCATGTCGTCGGCCGGCAGCGTGCCATGTGCCGCCCGCACGCCCCATGCCACCCACTGCGAGCGCGGATGCTGGATATTGAGGTCGGCCTCTTGCCACGGCAGATTGGCCGCGACGCGAACTTCCTGCAGCCAGGGCTGGCCGGCTTGCCAGCCAAGGCTCTTTAGGAAATTCGCCGCAGTGGCGATGGTGTCCGGCGTGCTCTTGATAACGTCGCGGCGGCCGTCGCCGTCATAGTCAACGCCGTTCTTGAGATAGTCCGAGGCGGTGATCTGCATGCCGCCGAATTCGCCGGCCCAATCGCCGATCATGTCCTCGACGCGCTGGTCGCGCCGCTCGACGATGCGCAGCGCATCCAACAACTCGGCGCGGAAAAAATCGGCGCGGCGGCAATCATAGGCCAGTGTCGTGAGCGAGCGCAGGATGCTATAGTTGCCGTTATTGGCGCCGAAATCGCTTTCCAGCCCCCAGAACGCGGTCAGCACCGGCGCCGGAACGCCAAATTCTCTCTCCACTCGTTCGAATAACGCCGCGTGCTTCTTCATCATTAGCGCGCCGTTTTGCAAGCGGAAGCCCGCCACCATGCGGTCGGAGAATTGCAGGAAGGTTTGCGAGAATACCCCCTGACCACGGTCGCGCCGGATAATGGCCGGATCGACGGTCATCTGGGGCAAGGCTTGCGCGAGCACGTGCGGGGCAATGCCTTGCGCGACGGCTTCCTTTTTGAATTCGTCGAGCCAACGCTCGAAACCCATGGTCTTCTGGCACGATGTGGCGTGCGCCGCCGTGGTCAGCACCAGCAGTGCTGCCGTAACAATTAGTTTGGGAATTGGCATCCGCGCAAGGTGAACCACGTAGCGGCGTGGTTCAAGTCTGCAAGTCAGCGCTCGTTGGAGGCGCGCCGCGCGTCGCCGATCTTGCTGCCGCGAAGGCTCACAGGGTTTGCCACCGGCATATTCGGGTTGACTGGCGCGACTTTGGTTTCGGCAAGCTTGTCGCGGTAGCTCTTCGGCAGCGAGCGATAATTACTGATCGGCGTGAATTCCGCGGTCTGGTTCTTGCCGCCGGTATAAGCGCCGAGGCCGTTGGCGGTGGCCACGATGTCGCCTTGCCGCAGCGTCGGATCGCTATTGACGTCGACCGGCGCCAGGCCGAATGCCGACTTGCCGTTGCAGGTGCAGCCGGCCACCAGTTTCTGGCGATAGACAAATGCATTGGGCAGATCGCGATAACGCCCGCCGTCTCGCGCCACTGCATTGTCGATGCCGCCGCCCGAATAGACCTTGGTTTCGCTGGCCGGGCAGAACGAACTGCACATCTGCGCGGCGCTCACGCCAACCTGCGCATGTACAGGGAAGTAATGCCCGTCACAGGTGCGCACGCAATAACCCGACGCGGGCGCGGCGCCGCCGCGCGGCGCACTGGATTCCCGCATGCCGGCAAACGGATCGGCGAACGATGAAGTGATCTCGGCGGGCACGGTTCGCGCCGCCTGCCGGAATCCGCCGAACAGCATCTCGAACAGGCCGCCCGCCGATGCCGGCGTGGCGAGGGTTACCACCACGGCTGCGCCCAGCGCCAGTCCGGTAATTTTGTGTCGCTTTCGCATGCGGAACCAACGCCAAGCTGCGGCAAAGGTTCTGCCGCGTCGGCCGTAACCGTTGCGATTTAAGGGGAAACCAGTGGTCAATCCGGCGATATCACGCCGGATTGATCGTCAGGATAGCCTCAGGAGGGGCGAAATCGGCAACAGAGTTAGGAGCAGGAACAGCGGCACCAGAATACAGGTCGCCCACAGCAGATAGCCGAAGAAGCCCGGCATCCGCACGCCTTGTTCGTTGGCGATGGCATAGACCATCAGGTTCGGCGCGTTGCCGATATAGGTCAGCGCGCCCATGTAGACCGCGCCCATCGAAATCGCCGCCAGCGTGCCGGAAATCTGGCTCATCAGTTGCTTAGCGTCGCCGCCGGCGAGCTCAAAAAACACCAGATAGGTCGGTGCGTTGTCGAGAAACGCCGAGAGCACGCCGGTCAGCCAGAAATAGACGGCCTCGTGCGGGCGGCCATCATTGGTGGTGACAGCCGTGAGGAGAAAACCGAACGTACCGTTGCGCCCGGCTTGCAGCATCGCCATCACCGGAATGATTGCGACGAAAATCCCGGCGAACAAGATGGCGACCTCGCGGATCGGCTCGAAGGTGAATCCATTTTCGGCGCGATGCTCATTCTTAGTAAGCCATAGCGACGCCAGCGCAATGACGACAAGCCCGGCGTCGCGCAGCAGGTTCTGCAATTCGGCATGCGTGCCGTAAATGTCAAATTCGACACCGGGCCGCCACACCGCCGAAATGAGGATCATCGCGATAGTAAGAGCGAGAAGGAAGATATTGAGGATGCCGTGGAGGGCGATCGGCGCTGTCTTCCTTTTGCCACGCGTTCTTTTATCGCGTCGCGCCAGAAATGTGTCGAGCGCAAAAAACATCACCAGCACGAAGACCGCGACTATCGAAGTTTGCAGCCACAGATGCTGCGCGGTCCAGAAAAATGAAACGCCATGCAGGAAGCCGACGAACAGCGGCGGATCGCCGAGCGGCGTCAGCGCGCCGCCGATATTAGCGACGAGGATGATGAAGAAAATTACGACATGTGTGTTGTGCTCGCGGCCGGCATTGGCGCGGATCAGCGGCCGGATCAGGATCATGGCGGCGCCGGTGGTGCCGACGAGGCTGGCGATCGCCGCGCCGAACGCGAGTATGCCCGCATTAATCGAAGGCGTGCCGCGAATGTCGCCGGTCACCAAGATGCCGCCGGCGACGACGTAAAGCACGAAGAGCAGAATGATAAAGCTGAGATATTCCGCCACCGCGGCGTGGACCAGGGCCGCGAGCGCGGCGGGCGCGCCGAACACCACGGCGAGCGGAATGAGCGTCAGCGCCGTCCAGCCGAATGCGATCTTGCCGTAGTGGCTGTGCCAGACACGGGCGAACAGCAGCGGCCCGGTGGCGATGCAAAGCAGGAGGCCGAGAAACGGCAGAGCCCACGGCCACTGCATGGCTGCGCCGTCAATAGTGGCGGCCTCGGCGGCGTTCGGAATCAGGATCGCGACGAGTGCGGCGAGGCGGAACATGGTGCCTTCTTTCCCATGCTTGCCGGACTTTATACCGGGCCTCCACCTCTGTTGGGTGACAAGAAAACAAGACGTGGATGGCCGGACGAGCCGGTCATGAAACGACGGTCTAATGCGCCTCGTCCCAATTGGCGGCGGCGCGGGCGTCGACCTGCAGCGGCACATGCAGGTTCACCGCCGGGTGCGGGGCGTCCTCCATCACCTTCTTCACCACCGGCAACGTTTTCACTACTTCGCTCTCCGGCACCTCGAAGATTAATTCGTCGTGCACCTGCAACAGCATCTGCGCGCCGAGTTTCGCTTTTGCGAGTTCGTCTTCGACGCGAATCATGGCGCGGCGGATGATGTCGGCCGCCGAGCCCTGCAAGCGCGCATTGATGGCGGCGCGCTCGTTAAACGAGCGGATCGACGCGTTCGACGCCCTGATGTCCGGATAGTGGCATTTGCGGCCGAACAAGGTCAGTACATAGCCGTTGGCACGGCAGAACTCGCGCGTCTCGTCCATGTAATCGCGGATGCCCGGGAAGCGCTCGAAATATTTCTTGATGTAGGCGCCGGCTTCCTCGCGCTCGATGGCGAGCTGATTGGCGAGCCCGAACGCCGAGATGCCGTAGATGATGCCGAAATTGATCGCCTTGGCGCGGCGGCGCACGTCGGCCGGCATGTCCTTGACCGGCACGCCGAACATCTCCGACGCCGTCATGGCGTGAATGTCGGTGCCGTCCTGGAATGCCTTGCGCAGCGCCGGCACATCGGCGACTTCGGACAACAGCCGCAGTTCAATCTGCGAATAATCGGCCGAGACGAGCTTGGTGCCGGGCGCCGCGATGAAGGCGCGGCGGATCTTGCGGCCTTCCTCGGTGCGGATCGGGATGTTCTGCAAATTCGGCTCGGACGACGACAGCCGCCCGGTCGACGTCGCCGCCAACGCGTAGCTGGTGTGCACCCGATAGGTCTTTGGATTGACGTAACCGGGCAGCGCCTCGGTGTAGGTTGAACGTAGCTTCGAGACCTGCCGCCAATCGAGGATGGTGCGCGGAAGCTTGTGGCCCTGCTCGGCGAGCTCTTCGAGTTCGCGGGCGCCGGTCGACCACTGCCCGGTCTTGGTTTTGGTGCCGCCTGGCAGTCCCATCTTGCCGAACAGGATGTCGCCAAGTTGCCTGGGCGAGCCGGGATTGACTTGCGTCCCGGCGATCGCGTTGATCTCGCCTTCGAGCGCGACTTGCTTGGCGCCGAATTCGTTGGACAGCCGCGCCAGCACCGCCTGATCGATCGAGATGCCGCGCTCCTCCATGTGCGCGAGAACGCGCGGCATCGGCCGCTCCAGGGCCTCGTAGACCGCGGCGACATGCTCGGCTGCCATGCGCGGCTTGAGCGCTTGCCACAGCCGCAACGTCACGTCGGCATCCTCCGCGGCGATACCAGCCGTGCGCGCGATCGGCGTCGCCTCTGGCGTGAACAACGCCTTGTCCCTGTTCTTCACCTCGTTGAAGCGCGCCGGGCTGCGCCCGAGATAGCGGCTGGCCACCGCGTCCATGTCGTGCGCGCCCTTGCCGGCGTCGAGCACGTACGACATCAGCATGACGTCGTCGGCCGCGCCGAGCCGAATGCCGCGGCAGGCCAGCACCAGCATGTCGCGCTTCACGTCGTGGCCGACCTTGATGACGCCTTGGTCTTCGAGGATCGGCTTGAGCGCGTCAAGCGCCGCACGTTCCGGGATTTGGCCGTCGCACAGCTTGGCGGCGAACAGGCCGGAGGCCTCGGCTTCGCTGGCCTCGCGGTGGGCGAGCGGCAGGTAGGCGGCCTCGTTGGGCGCGACCGCGATGGCGATGCCGCATAGCGGGGTCTGCATCGGGTCGAGCGAGGCTGTTTCCGTCTTGAGCGCCAGCACGCCGGTGTCGTAAGCCCGCGCGATCCATTGGTTGAGCTTGCCGAGCGTATCGATCGTCTGGTATTTCGCCGCATCGACCTTGGCGCCACGCAATTGCTCGGCGCGCTTTTGCGCCAGATCGATAGGGGCAAATACTTCCTTGTTGTCGCCTCCCGGGCGCGCTTGCGCCGGTTGCGGAAACAGGTCGCCCAACCCGGTCGCAGAACCGCTCGCAGTAAGCTTGGCCGCAGCTTCGGCGGACGCGGGCGTCGGTGTGGCCTTGCTGTCGGCTTCGATTGCGCTGGCGTCGACTTCGCCCGCGGCGGCGACACGCTGGGTAAGCGTCTTGAAGCCCATCGATTTGAGGAAGGCGATCAGGTTCTTGTAGTCGGGCTCGTGCACCACGAGGTCGCCGACCGGCACGTCGAGCGGCACGTTCTGGTCGAGCGTCACCAGCTTTTTGGAGATGCGCGCCAGCTCGGCATTGTCGATCAGGCTTTGCCGGCGTTTGTCCTGCTTGATCTCACCAGCCCGTTTGAGCAGCGTTTCAAGATCGCCGTAGGTGCCGATCAATTCCGCCGCGGTTTTCGGGCCGATACCGGGCACGCCGGGCACGTTGTCGGACGAGTCTCCGATCAGCGCCTGCACCTCGATGACCTTGTCCGGCCCGACACCGAACTTCTCGATCACCTGCGGGGCGCCGATGCGGAGGTCCTTCATGGTGTCGTACATGGTGACGCAGTCGTTGACGAGCTGCATCAGGTCCTTGTCGGACGACACGATGGTCATTGTGGCGCCGGCCTCGCAGGCGACGCGCGCGTAGGTCGCGATCAGGTCGTCGGCCTCGAAGCCGGCCTTTTCCAGGCATGGAATCTCGAAGGCGCGCACCGCATCGCGAATGAGTGGAAACTGCGGGATCAGATCGTCGGGCGGATCGGGCCGGTGCGCCTTATAGTCGGGATAGAAGTCCTTACGAAAGGTCTTCTCCGACTTGTCGAACACCACGGCGAGATGCGTCGGCTTGTCCTTGCCCTTCATCTCGGCGACGAGCTTCCACAACATCGCGCAGAAGCCATAAACCGCGTTGACGTGCAGCCCTTGCGGCGTGCGCGGCTCGAACCGGATCGCGTGGTAGGCGCGAAAGATGTAGCCCGATCCGTCGACCAGGAAGACGTGGTCGCCTTTCTTCAGGCCGGACGCCGCGGCGGGTAAACGGGCAGGCGTGGCGGCCGGCTTTTTGGCTTTGGCGGATGACGGCATGGCCCGAATGTGGGCCGTCGGCGGGCGTTTATCAACGTTGGATCGCACGCCTGTGGAGCAAGCCGATAACTACTCCGCCGGCTGCAGCGCCGCGCGCTGCCGGTCGGTCAGCCGGAACATGCGCGGCCGCTCGAACAAGAAGCGGGCCGGCGTGTTGCGCACCGTCCAGAACAGGCAGAGCGGCAGCACGATGCCGGCGATTGTGACCAGCGCCGAGATGGTGCCGATGTCGGTGATGATGCCGGTCTTGAGCAGCAGCGTGCGGGTCAGCGCCATCGGCAGGAAGAACGACAGGTAGATGACGATCGAATTCTTGCCACAATAGCGCAGCGGCGCGCACAGGTCGGACAGCGACAGCAGCGCGGCGAGGCGGATCACCGCGGCGGCGCCGATCAGGCCGAGCGCCAGCGACACGCCAGGCAGTTGCGAATAGCCGAGATAGACCATGAAGCCATTGACCGGCGCCCATAGCGCCAGCATGAGGACGCCGTTCCACGGATTGTTCTGCACGCGCTTTGCCACCTTGAAGATGTGCGGCGCTAGAATGTAGCCGGTGTAGAAATAGACGAACCGTGCGGCGAACTCGTCCGGCACCATCCAGCCGGTATTGAGGTGCGAGATTTCCAGCGCCGCGGCGAACAGCCAGATCACGACGGCCGGTACGCGTTGCGTTGCCTTTACGAAAATGAAAAACACCGGCAGCAGATAGATGAACCACAGCGTGCCGAACGGATCGATCAGCGACACGAAATACAGCTTGATAGCGCCGTGGACGCCGATGTCGTGCATCAGCCCGGGCGCTTTGAAGGCGAACTGGATGGTCATCCACAGCAGATAGAAGTATGCGAAGTGCACGACCTTGCGGTCGAGATAAGTGCGCCAGTCGCGCGCGATCACCAGCGACAGGAACAGCCCGGAGATCATGAAAAAATCCGGCATGCGGAACGGCCGCGCGAAATCGACCACCGGATGTAGCCAGCCGTCATAGTCGCCGGCCGCCTCGACGCCGAGCGTCGAGTGCATCATCACGACGAAACAGATGCAGAAGCCCTTGGCATAGTCGACCCAGTCGACCCGCCCGTCGTGCGTGCGAAATCCGATGCGACCACCCATGCCGGATTTATGGTGCAAATGGGTTTCAGTGACGTTTACGCAATCGCAGAAAGTCGAAGGTGCGCGCCTCGCCACCCCGGATCGGCTCTGCTAAGAGACGCCCGCCGGCGTGGCCGGAAATTGTTAACCATGTTGAGGCCGAACTTCGATGCGCGTCGCGATGATCGGCACTGGTTATGTCGGGCTGGTCTCCGGGGCCTGCTTCGCCGATTTCGGTCACGAGGTTACCTGCGTCGACAACGACAAGGAAAAGATCGCGGCGATCGGCCGCGGTGAAATGCCGATCTATGAGCCGGGTCTGGAAGCCATCGTGGCGGCGAACTCGCGCGCCGGCCGGCTGCATTTCACCAACGATCTCGCCGGCGCGGTTTCCGGCGCGCAGGCGGTGTTCATCGCGGTCGGCACGCCGTCGCGGCGCGGCGACGGCCAGGCCGACCTCAGCTACGTCTATGACGCGGCGCGCGAGATCGCCAAGGCGCTGTCCGGTTTCGTCGTAGTCATTACCAAGTCGACGGTGCCGGTTGGCACTAGCGACGAGGTCGAGCGCATTTTGCGCGAGGCGCGGCCGGAGGCGCAATTCGCCGTCGTCTCCAATCCGGAATTCTTGCGCGAAGGCGCGGCGATCCGGGACTTCAAGCATCCCGATCGCATCGTGATCGGTCTTAGTGATGCCCGCGCCGACGAGGTGATGGCGGAGCTGTACCGGCCGCTTTATCTCAACGCCGCGCCAATCCTGACGACGTCGCGGCGCACCGCCGAATTGATCAAATACGCCGCTAACGCCTTCCTTGCCACCAAGATCACCTTCATCAACGAGATCGCCGACCTCGCCGAAAAAGTCGGCGCCGACGTGCAGGACGTCGCGCACGGCATCGGGCTCGACAACCGGATCGGCGCGAAATTTTTGCATGCCGGCCCCGGCTATGGCGGCTCCTGCTTTCCCAAGGATACCGTGGCGCTGATCAAGACCGGCGAAGATCAAGGCGCCCGGTTGCGCATCGTCGAGACGGTCGCCGCTGTCAACGACGCGCGCAAGCGCGCGATGGCGCGCAAGGTTTCGGCTGCGCTTGGCGGCGACATCCGCGGCAAGACGATCGCGGTGCTCGGCCTGACGTTCAAGCCGAACACCGACGACATGCGCGACGCGCCGTCGATCCCGATCATCACCGCGTTGCAGGACATGGGCGCGAACGTGCGTGTCTACGACCCGGTCGGCATGGCGCAGGCCAAGCCGCTATTGTCCGGCGCGACGTTCTGCGAGAACGCCTATGACTGCGCGCAAGGCGCCTCGGCGCTGGTGATCGTCACCGAGTGGGAGCAATTCCGCGCGCTGGATTTCAAGCGGCTCAAGCAGGTGATGGCGCAAGCGATACTCGTCGATCTGCGTAACGTCTATAATGCTGAGGAACTTGCGCGCCACGGCTTCACTTACGAGAGCGTCGGCCGGGTAGGGACGGCAAAATGATTTCAAAATCTGCGTCAAATAGAAGTTGTCGTCCCCCGCGCAAGCGGGGGACCCAGTAACCACCGACATCGGCGTATTTCTAGCGCCTGCGTTTACTGGATCATCCGCTTTCGCGGATGATGACTCTGGTGGTTATGACAACATTCGACACATCTCTTCCGATCGACGACGCGCTGCCGGCGCTGACCGCTGCATTGCGCAGCAGCAATACCGCCCTGCTGGTAGCCCCGCCCGGCGCCGGCAAAACCACACGGGTGCCGCTGGTTTTGCTCGACGAGCCGTGGGCTGCGAACAGGAAAATCCTGTTGCTGGAGCCGCGCCGGCTGGCCGCCCGCGCCGCCGCGGCGCGCATGGCTTCGACGCTGCGCGAAAATGTCGGCGACACGGTCGGCCTGCGTGTGCGGTTCGGCTCGAAAGTCTCCCACCAGACCCGCATCGAGGTGGTCACCGAAGGCATTTTCACCCGGTTTATTCTCGACGATCCGTCGCTCGACGGCATCGCCGCCGTGCTGTTCGACGAATTTCACGAGCGCTCACTCGACGCCGATCTCGGTCTTGCTTTGGCGCGCGACGCGCAACGGGGCCTGCGAGAGGACCTGCGGATTCTGGTGATGTCGGCGACGCTCGCCGGCGCGCGGGTGGCGGGCCTGCTTGGTGGCGCGCCCGTGGTCGAAAGCCAAGGCCGCGCCTTCCCGGTCGAGACACGCTATCTCGGCCGCGATCAGCGCGCGCCGATCGAGCGGCAGGTCGCCGACGCCGTCGAGCGCGCGCTGCGCGCGGAAACCGGCTCGCTGCTGGTGTTTTTGCCCGGCGCTGGCGAAATCCGCCGCGCCGACACCATGCTGCGCGAGCGGGTCAGCGATCCGGCGGTCGATATCGTCGCGTTGTATGGCGCTTTGGACGCGCAGATGCAGGATCGCGCGATTTCGCCGGCGCCGCCGGGCCGCCGCAAGGTGGTGCTGGCAACCTCGATTGCGGAAACCTCGCTGACCATCGAGGGCGTGCGCGTCGTGATCGATTGCGGGCTGGCCCGCGTGCCGCGCTACGAGCCCGACGTCGGCCTGACGCGGCTTGAGACGGTGCGGGTGTCGCGCGCCGCCGCCGACCAACGCCGCGGCCGCGCCGGCCGCACGCAGCCCGGCGTCTGCTACCGGCTGTGGGACGAGCCACAGACCGGGTCATTGGAGCCTTATACGCGGCCGGAAATTCTGTCGGCCGATCTGTCGTCCTTTGTGCTCGATCTGGCGCAATGGGGCATCGCCGACCCGGCGCAACTCGCGCTGCTCGATCCGCCGCCCGCCGCCGCACTCAACAAAGCCCGCGCCTTGCTCACCGAGCTTGGCGCCGTCGACACCGGACGCCGCATCACCGACGAAGGCCGCCAACTGCGAAAACTTCCATTGCCGCCGCGGCTGGCCCGCATGGTAATCGACGCCGCGGAACAGGGTGCCGGGCAATTCGCGGCCAGCATCGCCGCGATCCTGACCGAGCGCGGATTGGGCGGTGACGATCCGAATTTGATCCACCGCCTCGACAATTTCCGCCGCGACCGTTCGCGCCGCGCCGAGGGCGCCCGCGCGATGGCTAGACGATGGGCGACACTTTCTTCCCCCTCCCCTGAAACGGGAGGGGGAGCGCGAAGCGCCGGGTTGGGGTCTAAGTCAAACGAAGCGACCCCCACCCGCCACCCTTCGCGTGGCGACCTCCCCCTTGCAGTGGGAGGTATAGAAAGCCCCGGCGCGTTATTGGCACTGGCTTATCCCGACCGGGTGGCGAAGCGCCGCGACACCGGCTCGACATTCCTGCTCGCCAATGGCCGCGCCGGGTCGCTCGATCCGGCTTCGGCGCTGTCGCGCGAACCATTTCTCGTGGTGGCGGAAATCACCGGCGCCGCCGCCAATAGCCGCATTTTGCTGGCGGCGCCGATCACGCCGGAGGAAATTGACACGTTGTTCGCCGGCAAGATCGAAAGCCGCGACGAGATCACGTTCGACCGCGCGGCGGCGAGTTTGCGGGCGCGGGCTCGTCGCCGCCTCGGGGCCATCACGCTCAACGAACAGGCCAAGCCGATCGCGCCAAGCGAGTCCTCGGCGAAGTTGCTGGCTAATGGCATCGCCACGCTCGGTATCGCGCGGTTGCCGTGGAGCAAGCCGCAACTGCAAGTGCGCGGCCGCGTCAATTTTCTGCGCAAGGCAGAAGGTGCCGAGTGGCCGGATCTGTCCGATGCCGCGCTCGCAAACAATACGCATTGGCTGGCGCCATTCCTCTCCGGCAAGACCTCGCTCGCGCAAATCTCCGCCGACGATCTCGCCGCGGCGCTCGATACACTGCTACCGTGGAATTTGCGCAAGCGGCTCGACGCCGAGACGCCGACTTATTTCACCGCGCCGTCCGGCTCGCAAGTGCCAATCGACTACGATTCCGCTGCGGGTCCGAAGCTGTCGATCCGGGTGCAGGAATTGTTCGGCCTCGCACAACACCCCTCGATTGCCGGCGGTCGCGTGCCGCTGCTGATCGAGTTGCTGTCGCCGGCCCATCGACCCGTGCAAGTGACCCGCGACTTGCCCGGTTTCTGGCGCGGCAGTTATGCCGACGTCAAGGCCGAGATGAAAGGCCGCTATCCGCGCCATCCCTGGCCGGACAACCCGCTGAATGCGCCGGCCACCCGCCGCGCCAAACCGCGCGGAACTTAGAATCCGAGCGGTCGCATTTACGCTTTGCTGACGATAGCGGAAAACCGCGGGTCTTATTAAGGCCGCCTTGAATGCCTGCGTGCTGGGATCGTCATAAGGCGGGGCTCTCATCCATGCGCAATCTTTTGATGATCGCGGCGGTATTGGCAGTAACCGGCGGCTATGGCGCGCGCCTGTTGGACAGTTCGGTGCCGCATGCCAAATCGGTTTCAAGCCGGGCGACGGAGAAGCCACGGCAAACGCAAAACGGGCCGCGCGAGATGGTGCTGTCGAGCGACCGGCAAGGTCATTTCCAGGTCAATGCCGAGGTTGACGGCCGCCGCATTGGCTTCGTGGTCGACACCGGCGCCTCGCAGGTGATCTTGCGCGAAAGCGACGCCGCCCGCATCGGCATTCGTCCGATGCGCAACGATTATTCCGCCATCGTTTCCACCGCCAATGGCAAGATCAAGGCGGCGCCGGCGCGGCTCAACCGGGTCGAGGTCGGCGACATCACGGTGCGCGACGTCAGCGCGCTGGTGCTGCCCGACGAAGTGCTGAGCCAGAACCTGCTCGGCGTTTCGTTTCTGTCGCGGTTGAAGCGCTACGAATACGCGCAAGGCCGGCTGCTGCTGGAACAGTAGCCGACGATTTTCTCTTCTATTGGCCGGCCCGAAGGGCGCGCTTGCGCGCCGCGCGCGTTGCGCTATCTGGGTGTGTCGGCCGGCGCCTTTCGCGCCGCCGCGGACGAGGCCCGAATGTTTCCCAAGCCGAAATTCTCCCTTTCGCCCAACACCTATGAATATGAGTCCACGCCGCTGGTGAAGCCGACCGGTTTTCGCGAATACGACGCGCGCTGGCTGCTCGAAAAAGAAATCAACCTGATGGGCATCGAAGCACTGGGCATGGGGCTCGGCACGTTGATCCGCGAAATGGGCGTGAAGCCCGAGATCGTTACCGGCCACGATTTCCGCTCGTATTCCGCCTCGGTGAAGATGGCGTTGGTCACCGGCCTACTGGCGGCCGGTTGCAAAGTGCATGACATCGGCCTTTGCATCACGCCGATGGTCTATTTCGCGCAATTCGAACTGGACGTGCCGTGCGTCGCGATGGTCACCGCCTCGCACAACGACAATGGCTGGACCGGCGTGAAGATGGGCGCCAACCGGCCGCTGACTTTCGGGCCGATGGAAATGACGCGACTCAAGGGCATCGTGCTGGAGGCGAAATTCGATCTCAAGGGCGGCGGCTCTTACGTGTTCGTCGAGAATTTCCCCGATCGCTACATCGCCGATCTGCTCAAGCGGCCGAAGCTCAAGCGCAAATTGAAAGTCGTAGCCGCTTGCGGCAATGGCACCGCCGGCGCCTTCGCGCCGCGCATCCTCGAAGCCGCCGGCTGTGAAGTGGTGCCGCTCGATTGCGACCTCGATCATACTTTCCCGAACTATAATCCGAACACTGAAGACATGAAGATGCTGCACGCCATGCGCGACGCGGTGCTCCTCAACAAAGCCGATGTCGGCCTCGGATTCGACGGCGACGGCGACCGCTGCGGCGTGGTCGACAACGAAGGCGAAGAGATTTTCGCCGACAAGGTCGGCGTCATGCTGGCGCGCGACATGTCGAGCCTGCACAAGAATTCCACCTTCGTGGTCGACGTGAAATCGACCGGCCTGTTCCTCACCGATCCGGTGTTGAAGGCGAACGGCGTCAAGGTCGACTACTGGAAGACCGGGCACTCTTACATCAAGCGGCGCGTCAACGAGCTTGGCGCGCTGGCCGGCTTCGAGAAGTCTGGACACTTCTTCTTCAACAAGCCGTTCGGCCGCGGCTATGACGACGGCATGATCTTCGGGCTGGCGGTCTGCGACATGCTCGAGCGCAATCCGGCAAAGAGCATGGCGGACCTTCGCGAGGCGCTGCCGAAGACTTGGGGCTCGCCGACCATGTCGCCGCATTGCGACGACGAGAAGAAATACGGCGTGGTCGACGCCATCGTGAAGCATTTCGAAGCCACGCGCGGCAATGGCGGCACGGTCGCCGGCATGCCGATCCGCGATCTGGTCACCGTCAACGGCGTTCGCGTAACGGTGGAAGACGGCACCTGGGGGCTGGTGCGGGCCTCGTCCAACAAGCCGGAACTGGTGGTGGTGGTGGAAAGCCCGGTGTCGGAACTGCGCATGCGCGACATGTTCAAGGCGATCGATACCGTGATCCGCACCCATCCGGAAGTCGGCGAGTATAACCAGACGATTTGATCGCTGCCGTCATCGTCCGAGAAAGCGGACGATCCAGTACGCCGTGTCCTCTCGGATCCTTCACTGGCGCGGTGACTACTGGATACCCCGCCTTCGCGGGGTATGACAGACTGAGGTCATGCGCATCGCCATCATCGGCGCCGGCCCGGCCGGACTTTATCTCAGCTACCTGATCAAGCGCCGCCGACCGACCACCGCGATCACGTTGGTCGAGCAGAACGCCGCCAACGCCACGTTCGGCTTCGGCGTGGTGTTCTCCGACCGCGCGCTGGAATTCCTGCAACAGGACGACCCGGACACCTATGCGGCGATCACGCCGCAGATGGAGAAGTGGAGTGACATCACGCTCATTCACAAGAACGAGCGCATCGTCATCGACGGCGTCGGGTTTGCCGCGATCGGGCGGCTGAACCTGTTGCAGATTCTGCAAGACCGCGTGCGTTCGGTGGGCGTCGTCCCGCGGTTCGAGCGCGTGGTTTTATCGCTTGATGAATTCGCCGATTTTGATCTGATCGTCGGTGCCGATGGCGTCAATTCGCTGGTGCGCAAGACATTTGTCGACGAATTCGGTTCAAGCCTTGCGCCGATGAACAATCGCTTCGCGTGGTTCGGCACGACAAAGGTTTTCGACACGCTGACGCAGACGTTCCGGCATACGCCGATCGGCAATTTCAATGCGCATCACTATCGTTACGCGCTGGGCCGCAGCACCTTCATCGTCGAGGTCGATGAGCCGACCTTCGTTGGCGCCGGGCTGGAACGGATGGACGAGGGCGACGCGCGCGCGCTGTGCGAGAAGGTGTTTGCCGACGCGCTCGGCGGCGCGCGGCTGATCTCCAACAATTCGGTGTGGCGGCGCTTTCCGCAGGTGTGGAACGAGCGTTGGCATCACGGCAAGCATGTGCTGGTCGGCGACGCGTTGCGCACCGCGCATTTTTCCATCGGCTCCGGCACTCGGCTGGCGATGGAAGACGCCATCGCACTGGAGCGCGCGTTGCACGAAAGCGGTGACGACGTGGCTAAGGCGCTGCCGGCGTTCGAGGCGGCACGCAAGCCGATCGTCGAGAAGATCGTCCGCGGCGCGATGTTGAGTGCATCCTGGTACGAGAACTTCGGCGGCTATATGGAACTGGCGCCGATGGATTTCGCCATGAGCTACATCATGCGCACCGGCCGCGTCGATATCGAGCGGCTGCGTCAGGTCTCGCCGCGCTTTGTCGCGGCGTATGAGAAGGCTCGACATTAGCGGAAATCTGTGACTGCGGAATAATTCCCAAAAATTCCCTCTTGACTCTCTCTTTTCATTTAACCTATAGGTTACTTAACCTAAGTGGAAACTAACAGATGGACCGTCTCAGCGAGACCTTCTCAGCCCTGGCCGACCCGACCCGGCGGGCCATTTTGGCCCGGCTGGCGCTCGGCGAAACCTCGGTCCAGGACCTGTCGAAGCCCTTTAAAATCAGCGGTCCGGCAATCTCCAAGCACCTGAAAAAGCTGGAGCAGGCCGGCCTCATCACGCGCGGCCGCGAGGCGCAGTGGCGGCCCTGCAAGATCGAGCCGGTCGGCTTCAAGAGCGTCGACGAATGGCTCGAGAGCTACCGCAGGTTCTGGGAAGAGCGGCTCGACCGGCTCGACGCCCATCTCGCCGAACTGACTGGCCGCGACAAAGCCGGAAGCGGGAACAGGAAGCCGAAGGAGAAGAAACGTGGCCGCAAAAGATAGCCTGGATCTCGACAGTGACCCGAAATCGATCGCGGGCATCCGTATCTATGACGCGCCGCGCGCTGGTGTTCTCGGCGTGGACCGACCCGAAGCATCTGGCGCAATGGTGGGGCCCGAACGGCTTCACCACCACGACCAGCCAATTCGAGTTTCGCGTAGGCGGCGTCTGGCGTTTCGTCATGCACGGGCCGGACGGCCGCGACTACCAGAACCGCGTGACGTTCGAGCAGATCGTCCCCAACGAGCGTATCGTTTATATCACGGCGGCGGCGAGGACGTCGAGCCGGTGCAGTTTCGCCAGGTCGTCACATTCGAGGACGAAGCTCCGGGCCAGACCAAATTGACTTGGCGCGGCACCTTCGCGACCGCGCAAGACCGCGACCGCGTCATCAGGGATTACGGCGCCGACAAGGGCTTGGTGCAGACGATGTCGCGCCTTGCCGATTATCTTGCCGCCAACGTCAACGCTTAACCAGGAGAGAACACCATGAACGTCCAGCCTTATCTGTTTTTCGACGGCAGCTGCGAGCAAGCGCTCAACTTCTACGCCAAGGCGATCGGCGCCAAGACCGAGATGATGATGCGCTTCAAGGATTCGCCCGACACCAAGATGTGCACGCCAGACAACAAGGAAAAAATCATGCACGTCTGCTTGAAGGTCGGCGACACCGCGATCTTTGCGTCCGACGGCATGAACAAGGGCAAGCCGAACTTTGACGGCTTCTCGCTGTCGCTCAACGCCAAGGACGAGGCGGAAGCCGAGAAATTGTTCAAGGCGCTCGGCGAGGGCGGTGCGGTCACGATGCCGCTCGCCGAGACGTTTTTCGCCAAGCGGTTTGGCATGCTGAAGGACCAGTTCGGCGTCAACTGGATGGTGCTGGCGCCGAAGCAGATGTGATGAGTCACCAGGGAAGCAAGGCAGGGAGAGCGCGATGAACCTCAATGCAAAATGGGCGGTTTGGGTGGGCCGGACCATCAGCGGCGTCATGATTGCCTTCTTCCTGTTCGACGGTGGCATCCAGCTGTTCGCCTTCGAGTTCGTCACCAACGGCATGGCGCAAATGGGCATTTCGCCGTCGTTGGCGGTGCCGCTTGGCGCCATCATGCTCGGCGCCACGTTGCTCTACGCGATCCCGCAGACCGCGGTGCTCGGCGCCATTTTGCTTACGGCCGACCTCGGCGGCGCCATCGCCACGCATCTGCGCGACACCACGCCGGTGCTCGGCCACAACATCATCGTCGTCATCATGGGCGCGCTGGTGTGGGGCGGGCTGTGGCTGCGTGATGCGCGGCTGCGGGCGCTGATGCCGTGGAAACAAGACTGAAAAATCTAGCCGGGAGGAATTAATGACCGCCACCAGCAAGGCGTTCGTGCTCGCGCGCACGCTCAACGCGCCGCGCCAACTGGTCTGGGACGCCTGGACCAAGGCCGAGCATCTCGCCAAATGGTTCGGCCCGAAAGGCACCGAAATTGTCAGCGCCAAGGTCGACCTACGCCCGGGCGGCCTGTTCCACTACGGCATGAAGACGCCGGACGGCAAAATCATGTGGGGCAAGTTCGTCTACCGCGAGATCAGGCCGCCGGAGAAGCTCGCCGTCGTCGTGTCGTTCTCCGACGAGAACGCCGGCGTCACGCGGCATCCGATGTCGGCGACCTGGCCGCGCGAGACGCTGTCGACCACGACCTTCCGGGACATCGGCGACAACAAGACCGAGATGACGCTGGTGTGGGAGCCGCACAATGCGACCGAAGAAGAACGCAAGACCTTCGACGGCGCGCACGACAGCATGCAGCAGGGCTGGGGCGGCACCATGGAGCAGCTCGAAGCCTATCTCGCGAAAGTGCAGAACTAGGAGCCCGCTATGTTGAAAGCATTCACTATTGCCGCCGCACTTCTCGCCATCAGCATCGCCGGTATTCTCGTGCTCGCCGCGATGAAGCCCGATAATTTTGCGGTCAAACGCTCGCTCGACATCCAGGCGCCGCCGGCGAGAATTTATCCGTTGATCGCCGACTTCCATCACTGGCAGCAATGGTCGCCTTACGAACAAAAGGATCCGGCGATGCAGCGCAGCTACGGCGCCATCGCCAGCGGCAAGGGTGCCACCTATGCCTGGGATGGCGACAGGAATGTCGGCGCCGGCAGCATGGAAATTACCGACGCTGCAGCGCCGTCGAAGGTCGCGCTCAAGCTTGATTTTGTGCGGCCGTTCGAAGGCCACAACACCGTCGACTTCACGCTGGCGCCGCAGGGTGACAGCACGATAGTGACGTGGGACATGAGCGGACCGACGCCGTTTTTCGGCAAGATCGTCCACGTATTTCTCAACATGGACAAAATGATCGGTAACGATTTCGAAGCAGGACTCGCCAAGCTCAAGTCAGCAGCCGAAGCCAAATAACAAACGCGATCGCGTCGCAGGAGCACCATCATGACCAATACCGCCGCCACGACCCAGCATCCCGAACGCACCGTCGTATTGACCCGCATCTTCGACGCGCCGCGCGCGCTGGTATGGCAAGCCTGGACCGATCCCAAACACATGGCGAAATGGTTCGGGCCGCAACACTTCACGATTCCGGTTTGCGAGCTCGACGCGCGTGTCGGCGGCGCGCTTCGGATCGTCATGCGCGGGCCGGGCGGCACCGACTATCCGATGAAGGGCGTGTTCCGTGAAGTGGTGACGGGTAAGAAGCTGGTGTTCAGCAATATTGCGATCGACAATGACGGCAATCATTTGCTTGAAGGAGAAATCACCGTGACGTTCTCCGACGCGGGCGGCAAAACCAGAATGGTCCTGCACACCCACGCGGTCGGTCTGGTACCAATGGCGCCGCAGATGCTGGCGGGGATGGAAGCCGGCTGGAGCCAGAGCTTCGACACGCTGGCGGAAGTGCTGGCGGGCGCAAGCTAGCCCCAAAACCGCCCGGTGCCGCCGATCGCGACGACGAGGAGTCCGAGCGGCAGGTTGATCATGATGATCTGCCGGATGCGTTCGATGCGCGCGGCCGCGCCGGGCCAGTCCTGCGCGTCGACCGCGCGCTTGAATTTCAGCCACGGCCCATGAAACAGCCAGGCGAACAGCGCAACCATGACGAGACCAAGCGTCTGCATCAAATTGATGTAGAGCGGCGCGCCCTTGAAGCCACCGAACGTCGTCAGCATCATCCAGTAGCCGGAGGCGAGCAATACCACCACGCTGACCCACACCCAGGGCAGGAACCGCTGGAAGAAGCCGCGCCACAACTTCAGGCGTTGCGGGCCTTCCAGCACACCAGCCGCGGGGCGCAGGCAAACATAAGCGGCGAACATGCCGCCGACCCACACCGTGGCGGCGAGGATGTGTAGGGCAAGCGGCAGCGTTGTCCCGAGCATCACAGTCTCCTTCAAGGTCCGCAGCTAGGTGTTGCGGCGTTCGCCGCGCAGCGTCGGCAGGCCGATGCCGGTCGCCTCGAAGCCGCCATCGACCGCCAGTTCCTGTCCGGTAATGTAGCTCGCCTGCTCGCTGCACAGGAAGAAAATCGCGTTGGCGAGTTCGGTTTCCAGTCCATAGCGGTTGAGCGGCACGTGGTCGTGATAATCGGCGCGGATCGCCGGCGAGTGCACGGCTTTCGCCATCGCGGTATCGACCGGGCCGGGCGCCACCGCGTTGACGCGGATGCCGAGCGCGGCGAACTCGATGGCCTGCTGCTGGGTCAGCGCGGCGAGGCCGCCTTTGCTGGCGCCGTAGGCGGCGCGCAGCGTCGAGGCGCGCAGGCCGGAGATCGAGGTGATGTTGACGATGGCGCCGCCGCCATTCTCGCGCATCAGCGCCGCCGCGGCCTGCCCGCACAGAAACGCGCCGGACAAATTGACCGCCAGCACCCGCGACCAATCCTCGTAGGTGACGTCAAGGATCGGTTTGAAGATCGCGATGCCGGCATTGTTGACCAGCGCGTCGAGCCGGCCGAATCGGTTCATGTGTGCCGCAAAGGCGGCCGCGACCTGTCGGGGATCGGCGACGTCGCAGGTCAAAGCCAGCGTATCGTCCGGCTTGCCCAGGGCCTTGCAAGCGCGCGCCAGATTGTCGCCGTCGATGTCGAGCAGCGCGGCGCGCCAGCCTTCGGCGAGAAAGCGTTTTGCGGTGGCAAGTCCGATGCCGCGCGCGGCGCCGGTGACCAATGCGACCTTATGGATATTTTGCGCGTACGCCATGCGGCTTTATCGCCGGTTTCGTGGGCGGACGGAAGCCGAAAGGTAAAGGCCCGGCGCAACGGCCGGGCCCTCAAAATTTCAATCGCTGTCCTAGGATGCGCTTGTCCTAGTGATGCATGAACAGCGCCAGGATAATAATGATCGGCAGTGGGATGCCGAGAAGCCAGAGCAGTGCGCCACGTCCAAATCCCATCGTCGTCTCCTGTTGTTAAATGTCAGGCCCTTAACGCGTCAGGACGGAACCGGTTCCTACAGAATCATCAGCAGGATGATCAGGCTGATCGGAACGCCGAGTAACCAGAGCAGAATTGGCATCGCATTCTCCCGTTGTTTGCAGCGGCCCGGCTTAGCGGGCGGTCAGGTACCATTCGCGGTTGCGCAGATTGCCGCCTTCGATGGCGGCAAGACTGGCCGAAAACGCGCCGGCCAGCATCGCAGCCACCAGCCAGAGCGACAGCTTGGCGGCGGACTTGCGCGCCTGATCGGCCGCGGCCTTGGCCTGCGCCGTCACATCCGCGACGCGTTTCTCGGCGTCGGCTGGCGGCAACCCGGTGCGCGCCGCCACCAGCCTGGCGAGGTAGGCGCGATCGGGATCGGCGATGGTGCCGCCCTTGAGCAGGCTTGGCGCCAAAATGCGCATGACTTCGCCACGGGTCGCGTAAGTGTCACCACCCCCGCTGCGCGGGCCGGCCGGCAGGACGCTGCCGCTTGGAGCCGCCTGAGCGTTCGCGGTAGGATCGGCGCGCAGCAGACTATCGACGTAGACATCGCTGGCGCTGGCGCGCGGCCCCGGTCCTTGCGCGGTCATGGTCGCCGCCGGACCAAAGCCGGCGCTGGCGCCGGCCAGAATATGCGAGGTCGCGCCGCCGAGCAGCGCCGCGCTCACCACCGTGGCGAACGCCCAGACCAGAAAGCCGTGCGCGCTGTCGCGGAAATAGCGTTCGTGCTCGTGCACCGTGCTCCATTGCGAACGCAGCCGGCCGGAGAGATAGCCGCCGACGGTCGAGGCCAGCATTGCCACTACGACGAGGTAAATTCCGGCGCTAATGCTGAATGTTGTCGAAGAAACGCCGCTGTCGCCCCACGGCGACACGACAGAAAAGCCGACGCCGACGCCAAACGCCAGCAACACCAGAGTGAGCGCCGCGGATGCGGTGCCGCCCGCCAGGATCGCTCGCCAGCTCAGCGCGGATCCCGAGTCGTCGACGGTAAGACTTCCAGTTTCGGTGATCATGATGGCCCGGCCTCCTTCACGTGGAAAATTCACACGTGGCAGGGGCTTAAGCCGTTTTGACGGCATTAGTTCCAGGAAATTGCCGGTTTTTCGCCGTAAATAAACATCGCCCCGCCGGCCTGATGGCCGCACGGGGCGTTGCCTTCGCCACATCGTCGCATTGCGCGTTAGGCGGCTTCCGCCTCCAGGTTGACCGAGTTTTCGGCGATCTCGGTCAGCGCGGCGTCGGTCTTCTTCTCTTCCTGCAGCGTCTGGTCGAGCAGACGGACCGCCTCATTGAGGCCGAGCTCATTGGCCCAGGTCTTCAACGTGCCGTAGCGCGAGATTTCGTAGTGCTCCACCGCTTGCGCGGCGGCCAGCAGGCCGGCGTCCAGCGCCGGGGAGCCTTTGTATTCTTTCATGATCTCGGCGCCTTCGTCGGTGATGCCGACGATAGCGTCGCACGTCTTGGCCTGCGGCTTCTTGCCGATCGCCTGGAACACTTTCTCCAGGCGGCTGACATGACCTTCGGTTTCGGTGCGGTGCTTGGCGAAGGCCTTCTTGAGCTCGCTGGCCTGCGCGGCCTTTTCCATCTTCGGCAAGGTCGCGAGGATTTTTTTCTCCGCGAAATAGATGTCCTTCAGCGTGTCGTGGAACAATTCGTCGAGTTGTTTGGATTGCTTTGCCATGATTTGCCTCCTTCGGCGTAATGACGTGGGTCAACCCGGCGCTGGCGATGCAGTTCCGGGAACATGCAGGCGAAACGAAATTGAATCGGGCTGGAGAGGTGGCGGCGGTCAGCCGCCGAGTCGGCGGTGATTGGCGCGCACGCGGCGCCGGTACGGCGCATAAGCCTTGGCGGCGGCGGCGTTGAAGTTGCTGCCGCCCACCAGTGCGGCGGTCATCGCCAGTTGCGCCTCGCCGAGCGCGGAGAGTTTTTCCGAAACCATTTTTTGCGCTTCGGCGGCGGCGAGCGGGCCGCCGCCGGCGAGCCGCATCATCCGCAGCGCCATGACGCGCTGCACGTCGGCGCCGAACCGCGCCGCCTCGAACCAGTGATTCATGAAGTTGAACAAGGAATTTTCCTTCCGGTGCCGCCGATCAATCCATAGCACGGCGAGGAGTTCCGTCTGGTCAATTCGGCACACGGAACATTTGTCTATTCGGAGCATTGATTTTTAGATTTTCATTTTCAGCGAGGATAATCATGGCGCGCAAACAAAATTTCTGGATCGGGCAGCTGTCAAATTTCATCCGCCGCAATCCGAAAACCAGCGCGTCGATCGCCTTCAATCTCGGCGTGTTCGCCGCGCTGGCGACCAGGCGCGGGCTGGCCAAAAGCGACCTGCATTTGCTGCCGGCCAAGGCCATCGATCTGGTGCCGTCGATGAAAGATATCGGCGCCTATGTGCCAAGTTTTGTGCCGAGTTTTGCGGCGGCAAAGCCGAAACCGGCGTCGAAGCCGCGGCGGCGCAAGACGGCGGCCAAGACCGCGACCAGGGCCGCGAGACGCCGCGCTACAAAACGGCGCGGTTAGGGATACGAACCTACGGGTCCACGGCGTCAAAATCTCTGCAAAATATCTGTTCGATTGTCCAATTTTGCTCAGACGCCCGGCGGAGGCGCCAACTATCTGTCTTTGGATGAGCACGGCGTCTTCAGGATCCCCCCATCGTGTAAACGCTCGCGCCATGACCCCGGCCGCAGCCTCGGCCGGGGTCATTTTCCTGCGCCTCGGCGCACTCTAACATCAAGCGATTCCAGAATTTATTGACGCGCCGGTTAAATGCGACGGACCGGATTTTTGCTTATGTCCGGAAAGTGACATAGTGTCACTGCGCGTGGCTGGGGAGTCACGGCGCGTGGTTGTTTTGCGTCTCTACCCGCTGGCGCAATAGCGCTGGACGCCGACAGCCGGGAGCTCTCATGGGCAAGGCGACGAAGTCCGCAAAGACACCGAAAATCTCGTTCGACCCATTGGCCTTTCTCGCCAAAGTGGGCGAGGGCAAAGCGATATCGAAATACTCCAAGGATAGGGTCGTTTTTGCGCAGGGAGAGGCCGCGAACGACGTCTTTAATACATCCAAAAACGCAGGATCAAGCTCACCGTCATATCCGAGCAAGGCAAGGAGGCGGTTGTCGGGATATTGGACCCCGGGCAGTTCTTCGGCGAAGGCTGCATAAACGGCCATCCGGTGCGGATCGCCACCACGACGGCGATGGAAGAATGCTTGATCACCTCGATTACCAAAGCGGCGATGCTGGACGTGCTTCACAAGGAGCCGATGTTTTCCGAATTGTTCTTGGCCTATCTGTTGACACGAAATGGCCGGATCGAAGAGGACTTGATCGACCAATTATTCAATTCGAGTGAAAAGCGGCTGGCGCGGCTGCTTCTGCTGCTGGCAAATTTTGGCAAGGAGGGCACGCCGCAGCCGATCCAGCCCAACATCAGTCAGGAAACTTTGGCCGAGATGATCGGCACCACGCGCTCTCGCGTCAGCTTCTTCATGAACAAATTCCGCAAACTGGGCTTCATCAGTTACAACGGTAAAATCGAAATTCACAATTCGCTGCTCAGCGCGGTGTTGCACGAGAAGCCCGAACTCCGGCGCTAGCGGCTTTCGTTATTTCAGCCGAGCGGCGCGATCATTTTCCCGTGTCCGCCGCGTGCGCGGCGCCGGCTCATATGATTTGGCCTGTTTGCGCCGCTGTCCCCGGGCGGCAAGGCGCGGCAGTGGTCAATTCTATACAGACTTCCGTTTCATATCGTGCCTAAGATTTGAAATCTGGGGCTTTCGGGGTTTCGTTGGAAACCCGCGACTGAGTCACCCCGCCGCACCATTTCCGGCCGGGTCGATCGCGGGCGCGGTCACGGTTGCGGAGGCTTTGTGTCACAAACCGCCTTTCGGGAGCAGTTCAGCGGCATCGCCGACGCCTGGGCGCTCGCTCAAGGCATCGTCGACACTGTGCGCGAGCCTGTGCTGCTGCTCGACAAAGAGCTGCGCGTGATCGCAGCCTCGGCATGGAAAATGTCACCGACCGGCTCGTCCTGGAACGCGAAAAAGACGTGCTGCTGAAAGAGAAAGACGTGCTGCTCGAGGAATTGCAGCACCGGGTCGCCAACAGCCTGCAGATCATCGCCAGCATCATCCTGATGAAGGCGCGGGCGGTGCAGTCGGAAGAGACGCGGTTCCATCTGCAGGACGCGCACAAGCGCGTGCTGTCGATTGCCGCTGTGCAGAAACAGCTTCACGCCTCCGGCGCGGCCGCCTCGATCGAAATTGTGCCGTATCTTTCAAACTTGTGCGACAGTCTCGCCGGCTCGATGATCGGCGACAGCCGCCCCATCGCGCTGAAAGTCACCGGCGAGGATGGCAGGGCGACGACGCGCCAGGCCGAGAGCCTCGGCTTAATCGTCACCGAGCTCGTCATGAACGCGCTCAAGCACGCCTTCCCCGACGAGAAAACCGAAGGCCGCATCACCGTCGCCTTCGAGATGATCGGCACGAACTGGAAGCTTACGGTCGCCGACAACGGGATTGGCAAGCCGCCGACCGGTGTGTTCGCCCAACCGAAGTCCGGGCTCGGCACCGGCCTCATCAAGGCGCTGTCGCAGCAACTCGGCGCCCAGGTTGAAACGGTCGCCAGCCCCACCGGCACGACGGTATCGGTCACTCACGCGACGTTCCCGAAAAAAGTTGTTCAAGCCGCCGCCTTAGTCCAGGCTGACGTCCAGGCTGACGCCCAGGCTGGCGCCCGGGTCGCCTGACCGGCGACGTCTCCGGGTCGCCTGACCGGCGACGTCTTATGGCCGGATCGCAATGGCAAGACGCCTAGCGCAGGAGCATTTGATGGCAAAGAAAGCCAAGACCTCGGCTAAGACATCGCGGGCCAAGAAGAAACCGTCGGCATCCCGCCGGGCCAAAAAATCGGGCCGCGTCCCGTATCCCGGCATGATGGGTGACGGCACCGAGGAGCAAAATCTCAACCAGCGCGGCAGTCCGAAAGCGCGCATCAAGAAGAAAGAAGTGACGGCGGCGTTCCGCAAGAAGCGGCGCTAGGGGACTGTGGCTGAGACTTTCCCCGGACGCGGCGCAGGACGAAGCGTAGCGTAGTGGTGCGCCGCTGATCCGGGGGCCTTTCCAAATTCCGAGTATGTAACGATCCCGGGTCTGCGGCGCACCGTTTCGCTGCGCTTCACGCTGCGC
>JBPCQM010000004.1:0-7496 GCA_050998115.1 Pseudolabrys sp.
CACATATGGAGCGCAAGGCGTCCAAACCTACCGGCCACGTTAGCGTCCCTCGTATTGCAGGATGTAAAGCCCGGCATTGGTGTCGGTCAGATACATGACGCCGTTTTTATCGACGAACACGTCGCAAGACTGGATAATCTTGGCCGGGTTCGGGCGCTGGTCGACGATTTTTTCCGGTGGTGGCGGCACGAAATAGCCGGCCGCGCTTGGCTGAAACGGATCGCGCAGATCATAGATGCGCAGGCCGGCATTGTGATAGGTCGCGAAGATAAGATCCTCGCTGACCATCGAGCCCGGCCGGTTCTCATGCAGATTGTGCGGACCGAATTTTGCGCCTTTCTTGCAGAAATCCTCTTCCGCTGGCGTCGGCAGCGTCGCGATCGAAACCGGGTTGGCCGGATCGCGCACGTCGATCACCCAGCTATAGGCAAGACCATTGGCGCAATTCGCCGCAGTTGCCTCGTCGGCGAGGATCAGCAACTTCTTGCCGGGCAGCGGCAGCGGTGTATGCGCACCACCGCCAAACGGCGGCGCATAATTTCGGTGGCTAAGCAACCTCGGATTAGGCGGATCGCTCAGGTCATGAATGGTGAAACCGCCGTCGCGCCACGCCGCATAACCGATATTTCCGGTGCTGATGAGATGATGCAACGCGGTTCGCTTGCCGAACGAGGCCGGCTTGCTCTCGCCGCCTGCGCGGTTCATTCCAGGCAGCCACCAGCGTCCGGCCAAGATCATCTTTTGTGGGTTGGAAACATCGACGATCGCCAGCGCGTGGTCGATGAAGCCTTCGAAATGCACCGAGACATAGGCGTAGCGAGCGCCGATCCACCAGATGCGATGCGCGCCAAAACCGGGGATGCCAAGAAAGCCGATCTCGCGCGGGCTTGCGGGATTCGAAATGTCGAAGGCGCGCAGACCCGCCGCGAATGGCTGCTCGGTCTTCAGCGTATCGGCCAGCGACTTGGCGTAATAGTCCGCTTGATTGGCATATTGCGCCATCGCCCAGATGTTCGGGCCGTTGACGGCGAGTAAAATGTCGCCGTGGATTTGCAGGTGGTGCGAGCGGGTGTTCTTTGGCGCGGCGACAAACGCCACCGTGTTCGGCTTGAGCGGATCGCGCACATCCACCACCGAGAATCCATCGGCAAACATGTGGCCAATAAACGCATGGCCGTTGTGAACGATGACCTGCACGCCGTCTGGCCTGCCGCCCTGGTCGCAACGCGACAAGAGTCGAACTTTTTTGGCGGTGGCGGCAGAGTTGGAACTGGTCATGGCACTCAAATTTTGAACGTCGGGGCAGAATTGCCGAGGCCCGGCCGGCGCAATGCCGAACCGGGCCTCGGGTTGTCGGGTGAACTGGATTGTCAGCCGGTCGGGGCAGCGACCTCGTCGAGCCCCTTCTGCCGCGATTCCGGCCCGAGTTGCGTGACCGATCCGGCCGCGATGAACAGCAGGATCGTGAGGCAGACAAATACCGTCATCAGCCCATAACCGTTTTGCACCCACAAGATTGTCGGCATGATGAAAGCCGTCGCAAGCCGCCCCACGCCCGCTGCCCAGCCGAAACCGGACGCCCGCGCGTTGGTCGGGAATACCTCCGAGGCAAAAATCTGCATCGAATTGCCTGCCACCTGGACAAAGAAGATCATGATGAAACCGGCAACCATAAGCTGGACCGGGGTGGCGGCGTTGGCGAACACCATCGCCATAATGCCGGCGCCGATGAAAGCGCAGACTGAGGTGATCTTGCGACCGAACTTATCGAGCGCGTACATCATAAACAGACTGGCGCAAGGTACGGCGAAGTTCATCGCCAAGGTATATTGTAGCGACTTGGTAATTGAGAAGCCTTTTGCATTCATGATGTTCGGAAACCAGGCGCCGAGCCCAATCGCCACACCGAAGAACGCCGTGAAGCAGATCATGCCGGCGACCACGCGCCTCGGGAACATGCGGAACACGACACCAAAGGGGTCGCTTTTGGTGTTGCTGGCGGCGTCGGTCGAGAGCGTGCTCAAGGCCGGCGTGGAAATGCCGAGACGTGCAAGCACATCCAACGCTTCCTTGCCTCGGCCGTGCGTCGCCAGATAGCGCGGCGACTCCGGCAGCGTAAAGCGGAACACCCAGACGATCAGCGCGCCGATACCGATGAGGAGCCAAATGCCGCGCCAAATGTGCTCTGGCGTATCGAGTAGGCCGCTGAAGGCAAGCACGAGTGCTGTGCCGATCGGCCAGACACAGGCCCCTCCGATGAAGTGAACGATCGCCAGGATGCGGCCGCGGATCGCTTTGGGCGAATATTCACCCGCATACGCGAAGGCGAGCGGCTGTTCGGCGCCGAGCCCAAGCCCGGCGATAAAGCGGCAGGCGATCAGTAACGTGACGCTGGGGGATAGCGCGCCGAGTATCGTGAACACGCCGAACAGAAGCAGGTTGAACTGATAGATGAATCGCCGCCCGAACCGGTCGCTGAATTGACCCTGACCGGCAGTGCCGATGAACATGCCGAAGATGGTGGCGCTGCCGATGGCGGCGACTTCGGCCCCCGTCGCGAACTTGGATTGGATGAGGTACGGTACGAGTGAGCCAAAAATCGTAAAATCGATAACATCGAAAAAATATCCAGCTGCTATCAGCCCAACGATTCTCCGATGAAGCGGCGAAATTTTTGCGTTATCCAGCGCGTTGCCGACAAATGCCTCGATTGTTTGAGCCACGGCGTTTCCCCCTTGCAAGTTAGCCCCGGCGCAGAATGAGCCAGTTTCCCACAAGTGACCAGCGCATTTAGTGGTGCAACGCAAACGAAACACGTCGTAATTTTCGGCATGCGAAAGGCCGAAGACGAGGACGACGGAATCATGATCATAACGGTGCGGCGCTCGAGCCGTTGCCACCACGAGGGCAAATGTTACGCTGACGCGAACCGCCGCGCGTTGCCGGCCTGGGCCCGGCGTCGAGGTTGACGAAGACCGGGTGCGGCGGCATCGCTTGGCATGATGTATCGCGCAGCCCTGTCTTTTGGTCTGATCGTGGCGGCCGCAGCCGGCGCGCCGGCGCAGGAACGTTTGCCGGATGGTTTCGTCTTCCTTCGCGATATCGAGCCCGGCATCGCGCAGGACATGCGCTACGCCGGCCGGAACAATTTCGTCGGCCATCCGCTGCCGGGTTACGGCGGAAACGAATGCATACTGCTTCGGCAAGCGGCGGAAGCGCTCAAGCGGGCGCAGGCGGACCTCGCGCCATCCGGCTTGTCGCTCAAGGTTTACGATTGCTATCGCCCCACCCGGGCCGTGCGCGCGATGGCGGCCTGGTCGAACGACGGTCGTGGCGACGGCGCGACCAAGCGGTTTTTCCCGACGCTGGCCAAGACAACGCTGTTCGCCTCAGGCTATATCGCCGCCTATTCGTTGCATTCAAGCGGCACCGCGGTCGATCTCACGATTGTGCCGACCTCGAGCGCACCGCCATCCTTTGACCCCGCCGCCAGCTACGATGCGTGCACCGCTCCAGTTCGCCGGCGCGCCCCCGACAACAGTCTCGACATGGGCACCGGCTTCGATTGCTTCGATCTCGAAAGCCATACCAACAGCCCGACGATCAGCGCCGAAGCGAAGCGATCCCGCGCCATACTTGTCGGCGCCATGACGCGACGCGAATTCAAAAATTACTTTCGCGAATGGTGGCACTTCGCCTATCCGACCGGACGGCCGCCGCAACAATTCGATTTTCCGATCCCGCGCCATCCGTGACAGATTGAGGACAACATGGATATCGATTTGGCCGACGTCATCGCCGAAGTGACGGACGCTTTCAACCGTTACGAAACGGCGCTGGTCAACAATGACGTCGCCGCGCTCGACGGATTCTTTCGCGACGATCCGCGCACCGTTCGCTATGGCGTTAACGAAAATCTCTACGGCTATGCCGCCATCAAGGCGTTTCGCGCGGCGCGCTCGCCGGTCGGCCTCGGCCGCAAATTGCAAAAGACCGTCATCACCAGCTATGGCCGCGATTTCGCGGTCGCCGCGACGTTATACGAGCGCCCTTCGGCGCCGGGAAAAATCGGGCGGCAGATGCAGACCTGGGTGCGGGGTCCGCAGGGCTGGCGCGTGGTCGCCGCGCATGTGAGCCTGATCGATCCGCCGAAATAAACGCAACCATTTGCGACCGGCGGCGTCTCAATTGTCGCGCCAAAAGCTCCGTATTCGGCGAACCCCTTGGCGAAACGCCACCAAAGGCAGATCGAGCACACCCGGCAACGGGTCATCTTTCGCGAAAGCGGCGAATACCATCGGCCCGCGCAAGGATTTTAGGTATTCTCCCGGCGAGATCCGGCCCAGCCACATTTCTGTGCAAGCCGATACAATATCGCGCGATGCATGCATCCAACTGATCCCGCTGCGTCCACGAACCGGCGTAACTTCCTCGCCGATCGCGAGGCACCACATCACGTAGGCAAAATCGGCGCCGGCCGGTGGTCCTAACGCGCACCAGGTCCAGGTGCGGGCGTTGACGTCGAGAATCTTGTAGCGGCCGTCGCGCGCGTCGAATTTGAACTCGACCTCGAACATGCCGCTATAGTCCAGCGAGCGCAGGAACGCGCGGGCGCTTTCCTCGACGGCGGGATTGTCGACCGTTTGCACCAGCGTGCTGGTGTAGCCAAATTCGACCGGAAACTGGCGAGTTCGGCACGCAGTCAATGCCGCGACCGGCGTGCCGCGATCCGCGACCCCGGCATAGGAAAATTGCGCCGCGCCAGAGCCGGGTATCATCTCCTGGAGGACGACGGCATTTTTGCCGACCAACCTGGCCGCTTCGTCATAGCGCTCAATAAGCGATTGCCGGTCGTCGACGCGCCAAGCCTTGTCACGGGTAAAGTCATTCTTGAGATCGCGGGTCGCAGGCTTGAGGACCAGCGGGAACTGACAATCGAGCCCGGCAAGCTCACGCCGGTCAAGCACGCTATAGCTGCGCGGAAAGTCGATGCCGAGCGAGGCGGCGCGTTCGTAAGTCAGCCGCTTGTCGAAAGCCCAGCGGCCGGCTTCCCACGGCAGCGTGGTGACGCGAAACAACGCCGACAGCGGGGCATGATTTTGCGAGATGAACTCGGCCTCGGAATCGCCGCCGGGAAACAGCACCCAGCCTTTGAGACAATGCCGGTGGGCGAGATCGAGCAACCATTCCAATGCTTGCGGATCGCTCACGCCGCGCCATGACCAATTGGCGCGGACATAGCGGGAAAACCGCGTGATCAACGGCTCGGAGGCGACAAAGCAGACGGGAATGCCGCGGCGGCCCAAGCTACGCGCCACCGCGAGCGAGCCATGCGCGCCGCCAAGGATGAGCGCGCCAATGCTGCCGTCATTTCCAGACGGCGCGATGCTCGGGGAAACGCCAAGCGTCGTTACCGGAGCGACGTCGCTCGCCGGGCGGACACGCTCGGTCGTGCCCGGCTGGAGGTCGATCATGGCGCCTGTGCGCGCACGGCCCGCGTAACGTTCCGCGCCGTATAGGCCGCGCCGGCGACGAAGCGCATCAGCGCGCCGATGCTGCGGACCGAACTTGAACCGACGAAGTGCAATCCGGGCACGCTCGATTCAAAGCCGCCGGACAGGCGCGGGTAGCCGTCGACACAGCCGACTCGATGAACGATGTCGTCGGCCAGCACGCCGAACCTGGCAATGTTCATACGGTATCCGGTCGACAGCAGCACGTGGTCGAACATCGCGGTTGCGCCATCGTCGAGGCGGATCGCGATTTTTTTCGCCGCGGCTTTGGCCTCGATAACTTTCTTGCCCGATACAAATCCCAAATGCGAAGCACGCGGGCGAAGCCACGCGGTCGCCGCCGGCCGCAGACTGCGCTTGCTGAGCTTGGCGCGCACCCCGTCAGGCAACAGCCGCGTCATGCCGGGCATGTCGTTGAGCCAGTTCAACGGAAACGGCCCCACTGCCGATGGCGCATCGAGGATGCCATGCACGGTCCAGAGCAGCGCCTTACCGTCGACTGGCGTCTCCGAGCCGATCCAGTGCACACCGCCGTTGGAAATCAAATCGACCTGCGCGCCGCCTTCGTGCGCCAGCACCGCGGATTCGACCGCGCTCTGCCCGCGTCCGACGACGGCGATGCGCTTGCCGGAGAAAATACCGAGGTTGTCATGCTCGGCCGAGTGACTGACCAGGCTGGACGGCAGAGCGGCAAATTCCGCCGGGCGGAAATCCTGGTTTCGCAGACCCATGGCGATGACGACGCGCCGCGCATGCACAGCGGTTCCGTCTTCGAGCACCAGGCGAAATCCAGCGGGCGCGTCTTCCACGGAACTTACTTTGCGCGGATCGAGATCGGGCACGGCCTGTGATTGAAACCACTGACCGTACCGCACGAAATCCTCAAGCCGCATTTGCTCGCGCGCGTGAAACCCGGTTTGCTTAGCGTAAGCGTCGAGCGCGAATTGACCCGTCGGGTCGGACAAGTTCGAAGCGCGCCAGGCCGAGCGCAGCCGCATGCCTCTCGGCATGTTCCTTTGCCAGAAGCCCATCGGCTCGCCGAATACGCGCGTCGCGATATTCGCCGCCTTGAGATGGGCGCCGACCGAAAGACCGTACGGACCGGCGCCGATGACCGCGACCTCGCAGTCGTCGGCCCATTTCGCCGGCGCGCCGAAACTGGTGTTGAATTTCGCTGCTGTTAGCTGCCCAACCATGATGACTCCGAGAATTGGCCTTTACGCGCCCCGGACCGACCATAAGGAAGAATGATTACCGGTTTACAAAATTGCCGCGAAAATAGGCGTAAACACGCATTTTCGCGGCTTTCCGGGGCTGAAATCGGCCCCAAACACGCTAGCCACCGGAAAATTTCGGCAACCGGCGCTCGGCGGTCGCTCTCACGCCTTCCTTAAAATCGTCGGTCTTGCGCAGCCAAGTCTGCTGCTTGAGCTCATGCTCGGTCGCATGGCGGACTTGCTCGGCCAGGTCGCCGCGCAGGGTGGCGCGAGTCGCGATCAGGCCAAGCGGTGAATTCTCGGCAATTTCGCCCGCCAGTTTAAGCGCGGCGGCGCGGACCTCCGCCTGAGGCACCAAAATATCGGCGAGCCCCATCGCAAAGGCCTTCTCACCCGGCACGCGGCGGCTAGTCGAAAACATCAGCGCGGCTTTGGTTGGCCCAACAACCCGCGGCAGGGTTACTGTCAGGCCAAAGCCGGGATGGAACCCGAGCCGGGTGAAATTCGCGCAGAAGCGCGTTTCCGGACAAGCGACGCGAAAATCCGCCACCATGGCGAGGCCAAGCCCGCCGCCGACGGCAGCGCCGTGCACGGCGGCGATGATCGACTTTTTGGTTTTGAACAGACGGATACCCTCAAGATAGAGATGCTTGACCGCGATGTCGCGGTCGACCCGCTGGCCGTCTTTATCAAGCGTGCTGCCATCGCCGAAATTCGCGCCGGCGCAAAACGCGCTGCCCTGCGCCGCCAGCACCACCGCGCGGCA
>JBPCQM010000027.1:0-9606 GCA_050998115.1 Pseudolabrys sp.
GCCCAGCAACGCCGCGCGCAGCACCGGGCGGCGCGTTGCGAGAATCCCCAACGGCAGGCTGCCGGCGAGGCCGATCGCCATCGCGCTGAGGCTCACCAGCACGTGGCTGCCGAGATAGTCCGGCAACCGTTGCAGTGCGTCGGTAAAACGGGGATCGATCATCGCGCGATGATGCCACGTGAGGGGCTTCGGCGGTATTGCGATTGTCGGCATGCCCCGGATGCGGCGCAGCACGAAGCGTAGCGAAGTGGTGCGCTGCTGATCCGGGGTCCAGCTACCGGGGGCCCGCGTCTGCAACGCACCACAAAGATGTGCTGCGTTGCGCCCGCGACACCTGCTTCCCGTTGGCGCCCATTCGCTTTAGGTTGCCGCCCGCATGGACAGTCAGACCAGAAACGTGGCGGACGCGGTTTCGCTCAACAAGGTCGACGTTGCGTTTCGGCTGGCCGACGGCGGGGTCTATCGGGCGGTCGCACGGGCCAGCCTGACGGTCGCCGATGGCGAATTCGTCGCCATTGTCGGCCCGACCGGATGCGGCAAGTCGACGCTCCTGAACATCGCGGCCGGGCTGATCGCGCCGTCGGCCGGCAGCGCCGATATTTTCGGCGCGCCGCTGGCCGCGATCAACCGCCAGGCCGGCTATCTGTTTCAGGCCGACGCGCCGTTTCCCTGGAAGACCGCGCTGGAGAATGTCGCGATCGGCCTGCAAACCGCGGGCACGCCGCAACCTGAGGCGCGCTCGCGCGCGCAGCAATGGCTGACCCGCGTCGGGCTCGGCTCCTTCGCCGGCCGCTATCCGCATATGCTGTCGGGCGGCCAGAGAAAGCGCATCGGGCTGGCGCAGGTGCTGATACGCGATCCGAAGATATTGCTGATGGACGAGCCGTTCGGCCCGCTCGACGCGCAGACCCGGCAGATCATGGGCAACCTGCTGCTAGATTTGTGGAGCGCCGAACGGAAAGCGGTCATGTTCGTCACCCATGATCTCGAAGAGGCGATTGCGCTGTCGGATCGCGTGGTGATCATGTCAGCGGGGCCATCGGCGAGCATCATTGGCGACTGGCGGGTGCCGTTGCCGCGGCCACGCGACATCGCCGAGACAAAGCTGGACCGCGGCTTTGTCGATCTGCATCGCGACATCTGGCAGGTGCTCAAGGCCGAGGTGATCAAGAGCTACACCCAGGCGGAGGTCGCGTGATGGCGCGCCTCACGCTTCTTGCGCTGCAAGTTCTGGTCGCGGTCGTTACCGTTGCGCTGTGGTACGCATTCTCGACCTATCCGGTCTTCGGCCACATGGTGCTGCCGCCGTTCTTCTTTTCCAACCCGGTCGATGTCGCCAAGCAGATCGTCGACTGGTTTGTCTCCGGCGTGATCTGGAAACATTTGTGGGTGACGCTGTGGGAGTCGATCCTCGCCTTCGTGATCGGCTCAGCGGGCGGCGTTCTGGTCGGCTTCTGGTTCGCCCGCCAGCCACGCACCGCTGCGGTGTTCGATCCTTACGTCAAAATGGTCAACGCGCTGCCGCGTGTGGTGCTGGCGCCGATCTTCACGCTGTGGCTGGGGCTCGGCATCTGGTCGAAGGTCGCGCTCGGGGTCACGCTGGTGTTCTTCATCGTGTTCTTCAACGTCTATCAGGGCGTCAAGGAAGTCTCGCCGACCGTGCTCGCCAATGCGCGCATGCTTGGCATGAACGACCGGCAATTGATGCGGCATGTCTATTGGCCGTCGGCGCTGTCGTGGATGTTTTCCTCGCTGCACACCTCGGTCGGCTTTGCCGTGGTAGGCGCGGTGGTCGGCGAGTATCTCGGTTCCGCCGCCGGGCTCGGCTATCTGATCCAGCAAGCCGAGGGCATTTTCGATGTCGCCGGGGTATTTGCCGGAATGTTCGTGCTGGCGGCCTTCGTGCTGGTGATCGATGCCGGCGTGAGCGTCGTGGAGCGCCGCCTTCTGGTATGGCGGCCGCAAGCCACCGAGGCTCGCCCCTAGGCAGGGCACCGGCGCTGTTTTATCCTTCGCGCTGAAGACGGCCGCTGATCGAGGCCGCATTATTCAATGGAGGATGTCATGACCCGTTTGATCCGGCGGCTCGCCGTTTCGCTGGCCGCGCTGATGCTGACGACGAGTTTTGCGCTCGCGCAGTCCAAGGTCACTATTGCGGTCGGCGGTGCGTCCTGCCTTTGCTATTTGCCCACCATGCTGGCGGAGTCGCTCGGCGAATTCAAAAAAGCCGGCGTCAACGTCGAGGTGATCCAGTTCAAGGGCGGCTCGGAATCGCTCAAGGCCGTGATGGGCGGCAGCGCCGACGTGGCGTCCGGCTATTTCGATCATTGCGTCAATCTAGCCGCCAAGGGCCAGCACCTTCAGTCCTTTGTGGTCTACGACCGCTATCCCGGCTTTGCCCTGGTGGTGTCGCCCAAGCACACCGCCGAGATCAAATCGGTCAAGGACCTCGCCAACAAGAAAGTCGGCGTCAGCGCGCCCGGCTCCTCGACCGACTTCTTTCTCAAATATACCCTCAGCAAGAATGGCGTGGATCCGAATTCGGCCGCCGTCATCGGCGTTGGGCTCGGCGCCAGCGCGATCGCCGCGATGGAGCAGGGCACGATTGACGCCGCGATCATGCTCGACCCGGCCGTGACGGTGCTCCAGGGCGGCAACAAGGATCTCAAGATTCTCAGCGACACCCGCACGGAGAAAGACACGCTGGCGGTGTTCGGCGGCGAATATCCGGGCGGTGCGCTCTACGCGCAGACCGACTGGATCAAGGCGCACACAAAAGAGGTGCAGGCCATGACCAACGCGATCGTCTCCACCCTGAAGTGGATTCATTCGCATTCGGCCGAGGAAATCACCGAGAAGATGCCGGCCGAGCTGGTCGGCAAGGACAAGGCGCTTTATGTGTCGGCGCTCAAGAACACGATGTCGATGTATTCACAGACCGGCCGCATGGATCCGAAGGGCGCGGAAGCGGTGCTCGCGGTGTTTAGCCAGTCGGTGCCGGCGATCCGCGACGCCAAGATCGACCTGTCGCAGACCTACACCAATGAATTTGTCGAACAGGCCAACAAGAAAATGGGCATGAAATAACGCAAGGCGCGGTGAAGGCAGCGTGCGCCGGCGTTACGTCACGCTCGATGTCTTCACGCGCCAGCGTTTTTGTGGCAATCCGCTGGCCGTGGTGTTCGAGAGCGAGAGCCTCGACACCGCGGCGATGCAGACCATCGCCCGCGAGTTCAACTATCCCGAGACGGTATTTGTGCTGCCGGCGGCGGAACGGTTGCGCCGCGCCAAACTGCGTATTTTCACCCCGGCCAACGAACTGCCGTTTGCCGGTCATCCGACCGTAGGCGCCGCCGTGGCGCTGGCGCGAGCCGACGGCGGCCCCGGGCAAAATTTCACGGTTGAGGAGAATGTCGGCCCGGTCGAGTGCGTGGTGAAACTGACGGGGCCGGACAGCGGCCATGCCACCTTCACGCTGCCACAACTCCCGGCGCAAAGCGCTCAAGCGCCGGAGCCTGAAGCGGCGGCTGCCGCGCTCGGCCTTAGTGCTGCCGATATCGGCGGCGGTCTGACCGCCGGCTGCTGGTCGGCCGGCGTGCCGTTCGTGTTTGTGCCGATCAGGAATCTCGCGGCGATGGCCAAAGCGCGACCCGATCCGACGCGGTTCGAGGCTGCCTTTGGCATCGGCGGGCCCGGCAGGGCCTATTTGGTCTGCCGTGAGACGGCCGACCCAGGCAGCGCGTTTCATGCCCGCATGTTCGCACCGGCGATGGGTATCCCGGAGGATCCGGCGACGGGGTCGGCGGTCGCGGCCTTCGCCGGATTGCTCGCGGCGCACGCGCGCCTTGCCGACGGCGATCATTCATTCCGCATTGAGCAGGGCTAAGAGATGGGCCGCCCGAGCCAAATCGACCTCGCGCTGACGATGGCCGGCGGCAAACTGACTAGGGGCACGATCGGCGGCGACGCCGTCATCGTCACGGAAGGCGCGATCGAGGCATGAGCGCGGCTCGGCAGCAAACGCCGGACGGAGTTACGCATCTCGATCGTCTCGAGTTGCATTATGCGCCGCGCGGCTGGCCGTTCGCCGAAACGCGGCGCGCCGAGATCGACGCGCATTTCTCCGAACACAAGCGGCGCAAACCGGCGCTGTGGAACGGCCGCGTACTGCTGCTGCATGAATACAGCATGTCATACGGCGTGCTACGTGGCGCCTTTCTGGAGACCGACTTTGCCAGTTTTTCCGCCTGGCGGGATTGGGGTTATCCCGAGGCCGGTGTTGCCGACTGCTTCGGCGCCGGGGCGATTCTCACCGCGGACGGCGCATTTTTGCTCGGCGTCATGGGCCCGCACACCGCGAAGGCGGGCGAAATCTATTTTCCGTGCGGGACGCCCGAGCCTGGCGACATCGTCGGCAACAAGGTCGATTTCGACCGCAGCCTGACACGCGAAATCGCCGAGGAAACCGGGCTCGATGCGGCGGGCTTTGCCCCCGAACCGGGCTGGACGCTGGCAAAAAAGGGCGCGCGGCTCGCCTTGATCAAGACGCTACGCACGCCAGACAGCGCCGAAATCTTGCGGGCGCGCGTGCTTGGTCATCTGGCGCGCGAACAACAGCCCGAGCTTGCCGGCCTCCGGCTGGCGAGCGGCCCGGAAGATCTCGAACCGGCGGTTCTCGATTTCGTCTCGATTTTTCTGCGGCACCACTGGGCCAGGCCTTGCCAATGACGGCCTGACGGCGTGGAGTGGTGCGATGAAGCTTGAAACCATCGCTAAACGCTTCCGCGTCGATCAGCCAAAAGCCTTCGAACTGTCCCTGCACGATCCGGCCGGGCCGGACGATCTTTCGCTCGACAAGGGCAAAGCCGAGAAGCTGCTCGACGAGGCCGCCAAGAAGCTCGGCCGCCTGCAGCAAAAGCTTTACGCGCAAGACCGCTGGTCGGTGCTGATCGTGTTGCAAGGCATGGATGCGGCCGGCAAGGACGGCATCATCACGCACGTCATGAGCGACATCAATCCGCAAGGCTGCGATGTTCATGCGTTCAAGCAGCCCTCGCCGGAGGAACTTGCGCATGATTTTCTCTGGCGTGCGGCGCGACGCCTGCCGGAGCGCGGGCGCATCGGTATTTTTAACCGGTCGTACTACGAGGACGTGGTCGTGGTGCGTGTGCACCCCGAATTTCTCGACAAGCAGAAGCTCCCGGCCGCCGTCGCCGGCAAGGATATTTGGGCGCAGCGGTTCGACGATATTTGCGGCTTCGAGCGCCATTTGGCACGCAGCGGCACGCTGGTCCTGAAATTTTTCCTCAACGTCTCGCGCGAGGAACAGCGCCAACGGTTGCTCGACCGGCTGGACGAGCCTGGCAAACGCTGGAAATTCTCGATGGGCGATATCGCCGAACGCGCGCTATGGCCGAAATACATGGCGGCTTACGACAGTGCGATCCGCACCACCTCGACCAAAGAAGCGCCGTGGTTCGTGGTGCCGGCCGACCGCAAATGGCTGGCGCGGCTGGTGGTGGCGTCTGCGTTGGTCGAGGCGATGGAGCGGCTCGGCCTGGACTATCCGGTGATCGAAGGCGACGCACTCAAGGAGATGGCCAAGGTACGCGAAGCGCTTGAGGCCGAAGCCCGCGACGGTTCCAAACAGGCCACGACTGGAGAGAAATGAGCGAGGCCTTGCGGCGCGCCCCGGGATTCCGCTAAAAGAAACATCCGAGCGGCTCCGGTAACGCGGGTTTAAATGATTTCCGCGATTGTTGCGGGCCGATGGTGAGGCTGAAGGCAGATTCGATGAGCACGCGCTTGCACATTTGCGCGATCGACCGGGCGGCCGGACCAGAGACGTCCGTTGCCGCGACCGCTGCCGCTCTCATTCTGGGCACGCTCCTTCTGCTTAGGCACCCCTGAGGGCCGGCTGGGCATTTGCGCCTGGGTACTCAGGGGAGGTGACGAGCACACCCCTTGCAGCGCCCTTCGCGGTGCATCCGTTCCAGAAGGTTCAATCCCATGACTAGCCCAAGCAAACCGACAGCGACGTCCCAAAAAGACCGCGTCGTCATCTTCGACACCACCTTGCGCGATGGCGAGCAATGCCCCGGCGCCACCATGACTCACGAAGAGAAGATAGAGGTCGCCGAACTGCTCGACACCATGGGCGTCGACATCATCGAGGCCGGTTTTCCGATCGCCTCGGACGGCGACTTCGCCGCGGTCCACGAGATCGCCAAGCGCTCGAAAAACGCCGTGATCTGCGGCCTGTCGCGCGCGGCGTTCAAGGACATCGACCGCTGCGCCGAGGCGATCAAGCCGGCTGCGAAGAAACGCATCCATACGTTTCTTTCGACCTCGCCGGTCCACATGAAATACAAGCTGCAGAAGGAGCCGCACGAAGTCTTCGAGATGGTGATCGCGCAGGTCACCCGCGCGCGAAGCCATACCGACGACGTCGAATGGTCGTCCGAGGACGGCACCCGCACCGAGCACGATTTCCTCTGCCGTTGCGTCGAGGCGGCGATCAAGGCCGGCGCCACCACCATCAATATCACCGACACCGTCGGCTATTCGACGCCGGAGGAATACGCCGCGCTGTTCAAGATGGTGATGGAGCGGGTGCCGAATTCCGAAAAGGCGCGGTTCTCCACGCACTGCCATAACGATCTCGGCATGGCGGTGGCGAATTCGCTGGCCGGTGTGATGGGCGGCGCGCGGCAGATCGAGTGCACCATCAACGGGATCGGCGAGCGCGCCGGCAACGCCGCGCTCGAGGAAATCGTGATGGCGATCCAGACCCGGAACGACAAATTCCCGCTCGTCACCGGCATCGACGCCACCATGCTGACGCGCGCCTCGAAGCTGGTCTCGGCCGCGACCTCGTTTCCCGTGCAATACAACAAGGCGATCGTCGGGCGGAACGCCTTCGCGCATGAAAGCGGCATCCATCAGGATGGCATGCTGAAGAATGCGCAAACCTACGAGATCATGCGGCCGGAGACGGTCGGCGTGAAGCAGACCTCACTGGTGATGGGCAAGCACTCCGGCAGTCACGCGTTTCAGCACAAGCTGGAGGAGCTCGGCTACCAGTTGGCCGACAACCAGCTCAAGGACGCCTTCGTGCGCTTCAAGGCGTTGGCCGACAAGAAAAAGCAGATCTACGACGAGGATATCGAGGCGCTGGTCGACGAGGAGATCGCGCACGGCCATGACCGCATCAAGATCATCTCCCTGACCGTGATCGCCGGCACCATGGGCCCGCAGTCGGCGACCTTGTCGCTCGATATCGACGGCAAGCACGTCACCACGCAGTCGACCGGCAACGGCCCGGTTGACGCGATTTTCAACGCGATCCACGCGCTGGTGCCGCACGAGGCGAAGCTCGAACTCTACCAGGTGCATGCGGTGACCGAGGGTACCGACGCGCAGGCCGAGGTTTCGGTGCGGCTGTCGGAGAACGGCAGGGCCGTCACCGCCAAAGGCGCCGACCCCGATACGCTGGTGGCCTCCGCCAAGGCCTATCTTGGCGCGCTTAACAAGCTCACGAGCCGCCGCAAGGGCGAAACGGGAATGGCGGGGCCGCGCATCCACTCGACCGACGTCGGGTAATCCGCCGCTGCTGTGTAGAATGACATACAGATAACTTACACCGCGAGGATTCCGCGCTGTTCATTTTCCTATGCGCAGTGCGCATGGCGAGGAATCGTTCCACGGCTTTGCAAAAATCATACTTCCTCCGCAATCGTTTCCTATCTGCGGTACTCACACACGAAATTTCCGCGTCTTAAGGAACTCATCATGATGAAAAAGATTTTTTGCGCGGGCGCGCTTGCGCTGTTTTGCCTGATGCCGGCAATTTCGACTTATGCCCGCGCCGCGGAGCTTTCGGCGGCCACGGAATTCACCAAAGTTGATGTCTCGCGCATCAGGACCGCGCTGAAGCTCACTTCGGCGCAGCAGGCCTATTGGCCGCCGATCGAAAATGCGCTGCGCAGCCTTTCCCGCGAGCAGCCCGAGCCGGAAGGCTTCGTGCGGCGTATCAGTCATCGCGTGGTTTCGGTGGCGCTCAACGGCGCCGCCGTCGCACGGCTCGCCGACGCGGCGCGGCCGCTGGTTCGCGTCCTCGACGATGAGCAACGCCAGGTCGCGATTTCACTGGCACGTGAAATGGGCCTCGGCCCGATGCTGGCGGCGCTTTAAGCGCCGTTTTCCTTTAAGGGAGGAGACGAAGCTGCTGCTGCGGGCGACCGCGCTGCGGCTTTTTCATTTTCCGGATCATTGCAAAGATTTAATGCTCAAAGCGGAGCGTCGTGAATATTCGGCTGCCGGTTTCGCCGAACATCCATGCGGGTATTTCGCACATTAAAATTTCGCTGAACAGGCATACATCTAGCTGTCCTAACTTTAACTTGCCGGTGGCGCGCATCGGATCAATATCGGCGATACAGAAAATCATTGGAGGATGCCATGTGGAAATCGGTTCTTGCGGGCACGACCGTGCTGGCGCTTGCCGGCGGTTCGCTCGTCTATGCGCAACAGGGCCCGCGGTCGAACGAGGGCCAGCACTGGCGGCCGAGCGCGGAGGACATCAGCGCGTTCGGCGACGCGCGCATCGCCGGTATCAAGGCCGGCCTCAAGCTGACGTCCGACCAGGAGAAGCTCTGGCCGGCGTTCGAGACGGCGCTGCGCGAGCGCGCCAAGGCGCGGTCGGACCGCTTCGCGGCGCGCGCCAGCGCCGACCAGCCGAAGGATCCGGTCGAGCGCATGGAGATGCACGCGCAGCGGATGTCGGAACGCGGCGCCTCGCTCAAGGCGCTCGCTGACGCCGCCGGTCCGCTCTACAAGAGCCTGGACGACGCGCAGAAGCAGCGCTTCACCGTGCTGGCCCGGCTCGAAGGCCAGCGCGGACATCACGGCTGGCGCGGCAAGCATATGCGCCATCACGGCCGCGGCGGAATGGACGGCCGCGACGCTCAAGACGGCGGCCGGGACGGCGGCGAGTCGCGCCCGCAGTAAGGAACAGTGACGCGCGGCGCGCTTTGCCAAAAGCAAGCTGTGTGATCGTGAAAGCCGCCGGTTCGCCGGCGGCTTTTTAGTTGCGCGCGGGCGTCGTTGCAAACAGCGCGCGGCTGGACAGAGCGGAAGGCGTTTGTTAAACGGACCGCCCTTGCAAGCCTGATCGAAAAAGCAGGCACAGCGCGGGCGCATAGCTCAGTTGGTAGAGCAGCTGACTCTTAATCAGCGGGTCCCAGGTTCGAGCCCTGGTGCGCCCACCACGCAGTCTCTCGCATCTCTGAAAGACCCGCGGCCGTGGGCCTCTCTGGTTGGGCACCGGTGTGATCTTTGGCGTCAGAAGGGCTGGGCCACCGGTCATGCCGCCAGCAGCCCGATTCATCACCTTATAATTCAGACCGGTTTGTCGACCGCGAACCAGTCGATCCTAGCGTGGCCCGAGCCATCGTTGGCTAAGACCGCTTTGGCGGCTGACGCCGCGCGCGAGTTCCCGTGAACTCGCATGTTGTCCGCTTCCGGCCAGTCCGACTTTCACAAGATTGACACATAACCAAGTTCGGTCGCATAGTTAGGTAACCGGAACGTAAAACCCCGGCTCCA
>JBPCQM010000138.1:0-26781 GCA_050998115.1 Pseudolabrys sp.
CAAAGGCCCCGCCTCCGGTGGCCGCGCCGCCATCGGGGGAGAGTGGGCGCGGTCTGTCCAACGCGCGGCCCCGCGCACCGGTCTACGCGCAGCCGCAATTGCAGCAACCTTACGTCGTACAATACGGCGCCGGACAAGCTTACGCTACGCCACCCGTTGTCAGTCCCTATCGCGCGCCTCAAGTCGCGCCCCGCGTGGTGCCGCAGGGCGCACCCTATGCCTACGCCTCGGCGCCGGCCTACGAGCCGTCCTATTCGCTCGACGCCGGCGACCGGCTGCGCATCGTGGTGTTCGGCCAGGACGGCATCTCCAACAGCTATATGGTCGACGCCGGCGGCAATGTGAACTTGCCGCTGATCGGCACCGTGCCGGCGCGCGGCACGTCGCCGCAGCAACTCGCTAGGCTGATCACCGAGAAGCTCAAGCAGGGTTTCGTGCGCGAGCCGCATGTCACGGTGGAGATCGAAGCCTACCGGCCGTTCTTTATTCTCGGCGAGGTCACCAATCCCGGCCAATATGCCTACGTCGCCAACATGACGGCGGAAACCGCGATTGCCATCGCCGGCGGTTTTGCGCCGCGCGCGTCGAAGAGCAAGGTCGAGCTGACGCGCAATTCCGGCGGCCAGCAGATTCACGGCGACGTGCCGCTGACCTATCTGCTGCGGCCCGGCGACACCATCGTCGTCAAGGAGCGGTGGTTTTAGATTCTGCTGCCAGTGAAGCAATCTCAATCTGTCATGCCCGGCACTCGGGTCCGGCGGAGCTTGTCATCGGGCCGCGCTTCGCGCGGACCCGTTGGCCGGCCCGAGCACAAGCCTTGTGCCGGGCATCTACGTCTTTGACGAAAGCAAGGCGTGGATGGCCGGGACAAAAGGGCGTTTACGCCCGTCGTTGACGGGCTATGCCGGCCATGAGGGAAAATTACTTCAAATGTTTCGCCAAGAATTCCATCGTGCGTTTCCAGGCGATGTCGGCGCTCGGCTTATGATAGGCGCCGCGCTCGTCGCAAGAAAATCCGTGGCCGGCGTCGTCGTAGATGAAGACCTCGATCTCGGGCCGCTTCTGCTTGATGATCTCGACGTCGCTTAATGGAATGCCCTGGTCCTTGGCGCCGAAGTGCAGTTGCACCTGGCATTTCGGCTTTTCGTCGGCGTTCCTGGCGATCGCGCCGCCGTAATAGCCGACCGCCGCCTTGAGGGCGCTCAATCTCGTCGCCGCCAGAAAGGCGACGCTGCCGCCCATGCAATAGCCGACGACACCGACGGGGCCGGCGCTTTTGACTTCGTCGATCGCCGCCTGGGTATCGCGCAGCATCGCGTCCCAGTCGGGATTGGCGATGAACTTGCGCGCCTCGGTGACTTCCTCCGGCGAATAGCCGGACTGGAAATCCTTGTGCTGGCGGTCGAACAACGCTGGCGCGATGGCGACATAGCCTTCCTTGGCGAAGCGGTCGCAGACGTTGCGGATGTGGCTGTTGACGCCGAAAATTTCCTGAATGACGACGATGGCGCCCTTGGCTTTGCCATCCTTCGATAGATTTTGCGGATCGGCGCGATAGCCGCCGAGCTTGAAACTGTCGGCCGCGGTCAACGATACGTGCTTATCCAAGACGCCCTCCCTGACTGAACTAACTGGGGGCTATTGCTACTTGCTCCGCTCATTCCCGCGCAAGCGGGAATCCAGAGCCAAAGGGCTGGGTCCCCGCTGGAGCCCGTCATCGGGCCGCGCTTCGCGCGGACCCGTTGGCGGGGACGAACGGCCGAGTTAGCGCGGCGTTAATCTGAACGCCTCTGCCAGCAATTCGTAGGAACGCCTGCGCGCGGCGTGATCGAAAATCATGGTGGTGATCATCATCTCGTCGGCCTTTGTCGCTTCGATCAAAAGCTTGAGCTTCGCCAGCACGGTTAGCGGGCAGCCCACGGCGAGCTTGGCGCGGTTCTGCGCGATACGGCTGCGGTCGATGGGTGAATAGGGGTAGGTGGCAGCTTCTTCCGGCGACGCCAGCGGCGCATATTCGCCCTTGGCGCGCCGCACGATGTTGAGATCGACCGTGCTCGCCAGGCGATCCGCCTCGGCATCGGTATCGGCACACACCACCGCGGTGCCGAGAATGGCGAAGGGCGCGGCGTGCTCCGGCGAGGGCTTGAAGTTGTCGCGGTAGAGCCGCATCGCCTCGCTGGCGTCAAAGGTCGCGAAATGATGCGCGAAGGAAAACGCCGCGCCGATCTGCGCCGCGAGTTGCGCGCTGTAATCGGACGAGCCGAGAAGATATATCGGCGGCAGCGGGGTTTCCGCCGGCATCGCGCGCAGGTTGCGGAATGGATGACCTTCAGGAAAGGCGCGGCGCTCGATCGCCATCAACTCGCTGAAGCGTTCGAGGAAATCGTCTTGCTCGTTGATGCCCTGGCGGTGCCGCAGTGCATACGATGTCACCTGGTCGGTGCCGGGCGCGCGGCCGAGGCCGAGATCGATGCGGCCGGGGTAAAGTGCCTCCAGCATCTTGAAGCGTTCCGCCACCATCAGCGGCGCGTGGTTTGGCAGCATCACGCCGCCGGAGCCGATGCGCATGTGTTTCGTCACCGCGGCGATCTGGCCGATCATGATGTCGGGCGCCGACGCGGCGATCGCCGGCAGATTGTGGTGCTCCGCGGTCCAATAGCGCGAATAGCCGAGCCGGTCGCAAAGCTGCGCCAAGTCGAGCGAATTGCGCAGCGCCTGCGCGCCGGTCGAGCCGGCGCTGACCGGCGAAAGATCGAGGACGGACAGCGGAACCATGGCGAGGATTATATGGGATCGTCGTCCCCCGCCAACGGGTCCGCGCAAAGCGCGGCCCGATGACAAGCTCCGGCGGGGGACCCAGCACTCATCAAAAACAAGTGAAGCGCTGGATTGTCCGCCTTCGCGGACAATGACGATTAGTGTTAAATCTCGCGCCGTCCATTGGCGCGGGTGTCTATAAAATCCGCAGGAAGGACTACTGCACATGGCCGCCGTCAGCGAATGGAAAGTCCCGCAATCCGTGCAGCCGCGCGCGGCGGACTATAACTATGACCTGGAGCGGGCGCTGAGCTCGGTGGTCGGCTTGCATTCGCTGGTGCCGGCCGACGCTTTCACCGCCGACACGCTTGGCCTCGAGCGCGCCGGCAATGGCGTGGTGATCGGCGACGGCCTCGTTCTGACCATCGGCTATCTGATCACCGAAGCGGAGACCATCTGGCTGCATCTGCATGACGGGCGCGTGGTGCCGGGCCACGCGCTGGCGCTCGATCAGGAGACCGGTTTCGGACTGGTGCAGGCGCTCAACAAGCTTGACGTGCCGGCGCTGCCGATCGGCGCCTCGGCGGCGGCGCAGGTCGGCGACAAGATCGTGCTCGGCGGGGCCGGCGGGCGCGCCCGTTCGGTGGCCGGCCAGATCGCCGCCAGGCAGGAATTCGCCGGCTATTGGGAATATCTGCTCAACGAGGCGATCTTCACCTTTCCGGCGCATCCGAACTGGGGCGGCACCGCGCTGCTTAACGCGCGCGGCGAACTGATCGGGCTCGGCTCGCTGCAACTCGAACGCGAGCGCAACGGCAAAAGCGAAAATCTCAACATGGTGGTGCCGATCGACCTGCTCGGCCCGATCCGCGAAGACTTGACCAAATTCGGCCGCGTCAACAAGCCGGTGCGGCCTTGGCTCGGGCTTTATTCGACCGAGATCGAGGACAAGGTCGTGGTGGTCGGGATCGCCGGCAAAGGCCCGGCGGCGCGCGCCGAACTCAAGACCGGCGATGTCATTCTCAAGGTCAAGGGCGAGAGCGTTTCGACGCTGGCGGCGTTTTACCGCAAGGTGTGGGCGCTCGGGAATGCCGGCGCGGAGGTGCCGCTGACGCTCTATCGCGACGGCGTCACCTTCGACGTGCGGGTTAACTCATCCGACCGCGCCAAATTCCTCAAAGCGCCGAGGCTGCATTGATTCAAGATTGCATTGATATGAACCGGCGCGGCGCATTCGGTTTCTCGGCTCTTTTCCTGGTTCTTTTCCTGGCTCTTTTCCTGGCGCCGCTGCTGCCGGCCATGGCCCAGGTCCACGACCATGAGTTCAAGGGCCAGTGGCAGCGCGGCGACGGCGTCGCGCAGGTCAATGTCGCGCCGTGTGGCAACGCCAATCCCCTCGCCATGTGCATGACCAACACGGCGATTCGCAATTCGACGGCCGGCGAAAAGGTCGGCGACAAGCTCATCGTCACGGCGAAAGCGGCGAGCGGGCACACGCTGGCCGGCACCGCCTATGACCCGCAGCGCCAGCGTTCCTATGCGATCGAGGTGAACGTCTCGGGCAACAGCATGACGACAAGGGGCTGCGTTGTCGGCGGCTTGCTGTGCAAGACCGTGCACTGGACCCGCCTGCGCTAGGCCGGCTTTGCCGGTAACAGATTGAAACAAATTATTCCGCGCTGTTAGCAAATTGACAAAGCGAACGCGGCATCATGCGCGCAACCGTAACCAGTCCGGCGGCGTCCTTCATGTCCAGCAAGCTTCTCCGTGAAACGATCCAAGCCTCGGCATCCTGATCGTCGACGACAACTCCTATCTGCGCCGGCTCACCCGCACGATGCTGATGAATCTCGGCGCCAAGTCGGTATACGAGGCGACCGACGGGGCTCGGCGCGCTGGAGACGATCCGCGCCTCGGATCCCGACATCATGGTGCTTGGGCCAAACGCTCGCAGGTGTTCGAGGCGCTTAGGCTCGGCGCCCACGAATTCCGGCTCAAGCCGACCTCGCCGAAGGCGCTGCAGGACCGCCTGCTGTCGATCATCGTCAAGCCGCGGCCGATGATGCAGATCGGCGAGTATTATGTGCCGCAGCCGCGCACGCTATCGGCCGGGACCGAGCCGGCTTACACCGAGGTCTGATCGTGACGATCTAGACCGCGGTCTGCTCGATGGCGTCGACGCGGTCCGGATAAAACGCCAGGTAGCCGGCGATCTCCTGCACCGCGGGGAACGGCTGCTGGTAGCTCCACACCGCGTTGTCGGCGGTCTTGCCGGACGCCGTTATGGTGAAATAACTGGCGTCGCCTTTGTATGGGCAATGCGTATGATGCGCCGTCGCCTTGAGCGCGCTCATGTCGGCGTCGTTGCGCGGGATGTATTGCACCGGCGGATAGGAAGCTTCGGTCAGCGTCAGCGCCTTTGTGGTGTCGGCGATCACCTTGCCGGCGAGCATAACCCGCACGCGGCGCTTGTTGGGCGTTACAGTAATCGGGTGGTCGGGGCCGGGAAGCTTCATCTAAATCTCCGTGCGAGGCGCTTTCCGTCATAATATTGGGCGCCGCCAAGCAAAAATCCACCGGCTGGAACCAGGAACCGGTGGCCGGAGAGCCCTTAGAGCCCGATGGCACAGGCAAAACACATCGCCGCGCGCGAACGCAGCAAGGCCGCGCCGGTTACCGGGACCGCGGCGATTGTCGCCGTCGCCGCGATGATCGGCGTCAGTTTTGCCGGCAGCACGCTGGTAACGCCGCTTTACATTATCTACGAGCAGGCATTCGGATTCTCCAAGATCACGCTGACGCTGATCTACGCGGTCTACGTGATCGGCAACCTGGCGGCCTTGCTGTTCTTTGGCCGCGTGTCGGACCAGATCGGCCGCCGCCGCGCCGCGTTGCGGGCGATGGCGGTGTGCGTGGCAAGTGCGCTGGTTTTTCTGTTCGCGCAAGGCATCGTCGCCTTGTTCGTGGCGCGCATTCTGATCGGGCTTGGCGTCGGCGTTGCGGCCGGGACCGGTACCGCCTGGCTCGCCGAGTTGGTCGCCGAAACGGACAAGACGCGCGCCACCACCATCGCGACCGGGGCCAACTTCCTCGGCATCGCGCTCGGTCCGCTCATGTCCGGCATCCTCGCCGACTATGCGCCGTGGCCGCTGCATTTATCGTTTGTCGTCTATCTTGCCATCGTTGCGGCCGTCACCGCGCTGGTGTGGCGGACCCGTGAAACGGTGACGCGGCCAAAACCGTTGTCCGGCGTGTCGCTGGCGCCGCGCATCGGCCTGCCGCGCGAGATTCGCGCGCCGTTCATCGCCCCGGCGGTGACCGGCGCCGGCGCCATGGCGCTGATCGGATTTTATGCGGGATTGGCGCCGAGCCTGCTCGCCGAGAATTTGCACTATCAGGGTCACGCGCTGGCTGGCGCGGTGGTGTGCGAACTGGGTCTGGGTCTGGCTGTGGCGCTGGCGATCGTGCTGACCCGCAACGTGGCAAGCCGCGCCGCGATGCTATGGGCGCTCGGCCTCATGATCCCGAGCGTCGCGCTGGTCGTCGCGGCGCAAGTGTTCTCATCGCTGGCGGTCATGCTGGCCGGCACCGCGCTGTGCGGCGTGGCGTCGGGGCTTGGCTATCGCGGCAGCCTGCAGGTGGTCAACCAGATCGCGCCGGCCGCGCGGCGCGCCGAAGTGGTGTCGGTGTTTTTCATCTGCTGCTTTTCCGGCAACGCATTGCCGGTGATCGGCGTCGGCGTTGTCACCGTGCTGGTTGGCTCGACCGCGGCGAGCCTGACCTTTGCGGCGATGATCGCGCTGTTCGCCCTGGTCGCGCTCGGCTTTGGATTGAAATACAAAGCCTGACCACGGTCCCTTCAGCCGGTGGGCCGCGCACCTCGGCCGCCAATGCAGCCTCCAGCGCGAAGTCTCCTGTTCGGTATTACTTTTCGACCGAACCGAGAAAATCCTTGACCATCGCGCTCGTCGCGGCGAGCGCGCCGTCGCATTCGGCGCCCAGTTGAAACCGCAGCTTGAACGCCTGCGGATCGTTCATGCCGACCAGCACCTGGCCGCTGGCATCCTGCCAGGCCAGCGCCTTGAGCGGCAGATCGATGCCCGCGCGCTGATTGCATTGCATGATCGGCGTGCCGCCTTTCGGATTGCCAAAAACAAGTAACTCGGTCGGCCGCAGTTCCAGCCCGACCGTCTTCGCCGCGTCGGAATGCGACACCCGCGCCACCAGAACGAAGCCATGTTCGGTGACGTATTGCTGCAGGCGATCGAGGGTTTCCTTGACCGGGCGCGCGCTCTTGACCGTGAGCAATGGGCCGGAACCCTCTTTCATGACGTCGGCCTTGGCGATGCCTGCCGCAACAGCCGTCGCCAACAGCAGCGCGGCAGCCGTTAGTCTGATCGAAGTCCGTGTCATATTGTCACCGTGATGAAAACGCGCCGTCGATAGCGTTGCTTTAGCAAATGACGCGTTGCACCGGTCTTCAACTCGGCGGGTGCGGCGATCACTTTGTGGGGATCGATCACGAGCGAAGAACGAGCGTTTCATCCTTCCACACGTATCGCGATGAATCATTGCGGCAGCAGGCCAGCAGACCGCGAACGGGAATGTTCTTAGCTTTTGTCAGAAACTGGCGCGCCCGAGGGGATTCGAACCTCTGACCTTTGCCTTCGGAGGGCAACGCTCTATCCAGCTGAGCTACGGGCGCCTGTGGTCTTCAATAGACCAACGCCGCGCGAGCGGCAACGCGCCGGGATCGTTGATCGGATGGCGGGCTTGACAACTGGCTGTGCTAGGACTATATTCCGCATGTTCGGTTCGTGAAGGGCGCTGTCATGAGGCGTCATGGAAGCGGAACCGGATGCGGCGCCCGCGGGCGTGGTTCGCAGCCACGCACTCGGGAGGCCCCGGGACCCGACCGGGCGGCATTACGACCGCTCTGCGAGGAGCTCGCTGCATTGGCCGGTAAAGGAGCCGGTTCAAGAAGCGCGGACCCGAGGCCCGAAATCGCCGCCAATGGAGCGCCGCGAGGCGTGCGCGTCGATCGCAAGACGCGCCCGCGCTTCGCAAGCGCGGAACTTAAGGTGCGCCTTGCGGCGCTCCATGCCCTTCGCTTTGCGCGAGGGGCAAAGGCCTGTCCCCGCCAAGCGGGGAGGAACGACGGCGTACCCAGCGCCGCAAATAATACGGGCGGCGGAGCGTTGGCTTGCCCGCCAGGCGGTGAGACAGCGCAGCGCGAAGCCCCTATAATTAAACCCGCAAGAGCGCGGAGGATACCTCAAATGTCGCAAGCGGCCGAAAAGGCGAACGTAGCGGGCAAACCTGCGGTCTCGCTCAAGGACTCAAATTTCGTCTGGGAAGACCCGCTCGACATCGAAAGCGGCCTCACCGAGGACGAGCGCATGGTGCGCGAAACCGCGCGCGGCTTCGCCCAAGACTATTTGATGCCGCGCGTGCTGACCGCCTATCGAGAGGAAAAATTCGATGCCGCGCTCATTCCCGAAATGGGCAAGCTCGGCATGTTGGGGCCAACGATTCCGGAAGAATATGGCGGCGCTGGGCTCGGCTATGTCGCCTACGGCGTGATCGCGCGCGAACTGGAGCGCGTCGATTCGGGTTATCGCTCCACCATGTCGGTGCAGTCCTCGCTGGTGATGTATCCGATCTACGCCTACGGCACCGAAGCGCAGCGCCGCAAATATTTGCCGAAACTCGCCGCCGGCGAGATCATCGGCTGCTTCGGCCTGACCGAGCCCGACCACGGCTCCGATCCCGGCTCGATGGTGACGCGCGCCGAAAAAGTGCCGAACGGCTACCGGCTCAACGGCGCCAAGAGCTGGATTTCCAACGCGCCGGTCGCCGACCTCGCGGTGGTGTGGGCCAAGCTCGACGGCAAAATAAGAGGCTTTCTCGTCGAGCGCGGCGCCGCTGGATTCTCGACGCCGAAGATCGAGGGCAAGCTGTCGCTGCGCACCTCGGTCACCGGGCAGATCGTGCTGGAAGACGTCATGGTCGGCGAGGACGCGCTGCTGCCGAACGTCCAGGGTCTGGCCGGCCCGTTCGGCTGCCTCAACAATGCGCGGTTCGGCATTTCCTGGGGCGTGATGGGCGCCGCCGAATTCTGCTGGCACGCGGCGCGGCAATACACGCTCGATAGGAAGCAGTTCAACCGCCCGCTCGCCGCCAATCAGTTGATCCAGAAAAAACTCGCCGACATGCAGACCGAGATCGCGCTGGGGCTTGCCGGCGCGTTGCGGCTTGGCCGCATGCTGGAGAAGGGCACCGCGGCGCCGCCGTCGATCTCGCTGATGAAGCGCAACAATTGCGGCAAGGCGATCGACATCGCGCGTGCCGCGCGCGACATGCACGGCGGCAACGGCATCGCCGACGAATATCACGTGATGCGGGTGCTCTCGAACCTCGAGACGGTGAACACTTACGAAGGCACCCACGACGTCCACGCGCTGATCCTCGGCCGCGCGCAGACCGGTATCCAGGCGTTTTTCTGAAAATGCGGCGTTGCGATTCCTCCGTTCGTCCCCGCGCAAGCGGGGACCCAGAGCGTAACCGTGGATTCCCGCTTTCGCGGGAATGAGCGGAATCGAACGTGGACCCTCTCACCACCGCGTTGCTGGCCGGCGTCGGCGTCGTTGCCGGCATCATCGCCTCGATCGTCGGCGGCGCCGCGGTCGTAGTCTATCCGGCGTTGATCGTGGCCGGCGTGCCGCCGCAGCTTGCGGCGGCCTGCAATCTTACGGCTTTGGTGCCAGGCACCATGCTGGCGGCGCTGGCCGACCGCTCGCAATTGCCGGCGTTCAACCGCGATTTCATCGGCCTCGTCATCGCCTCGGTGACTGGCGCGGCGTGCGGCGCGGTGCTGCTGCTGCTGACGCCGGAGCGCACCTTCACCGCGATCGTGCCACTACTGCTCGGCTTTGCCACCTTGTTGTTCGCGTTCGCCGAGAAGATCAGCGCCTGGCTGCGGGCGCGCGCGGCGCGGCGCGGCCGCCCGATCGAGTTCAGCCTCACCAGCCTGAAATTCCTGCTGCCGATTTCATTTTATGGCGGCTATTTCGGCGCCGGCGTCGGCATCATGATCCTCGGCGTCTGCTCAATCGCGACCGGCGGCGACTACCGCTCCGCCAATGTCACGAAAAATTTTGTCTCCAGCCTCAACGGCTTTGCCGCCAGCGTGGTGTTCATCTGGCAAGGCGCGGTGGTGTGGCCGCCGACGCTGGCGATGATGGCCGGCATGCTAGTCGGCGGCTATGCCGGCTCGCACATCGCGCGCGTCCTGCCGCGCAACATCGTGCGGGTGCTGATCGTGGTGTGCGGCGCCGCGCTGACGATCGCGTTCGCGCGGCAATACTGGTTCTAGCGTCAGGATGACGGAGTGGGGTTTCTACAGCGCCATCGCGGCGACGCCGTTCGCCAGTTCGACGACGCGCGCCGTCATCGCGCTGTTGGCGTCCGCCAGCGGATCGATCACGGTGAAATGGTTGGCACCGGGCACCTCCTCATAGCGGGTGTCGGCCATGCCCTGTTTCCAGGCCTGCGCGATGTCGCGGCTCTGCCGCAGGAGTTCGCCGGATTCCTCGCCGCCGACCACGGCGTCGAGCGAGCGGCCGGCCGGCACCCGCCAGTAAAGCGGCGAGACTTCGCGTGCGGCGGCCTCGTCCGTAAGCCGCAAATCGGCGTTTTGCGACACGTGGACGAGCGGCGTCAGATCGAACACGCCGGAAATGGCGTAAGCGGCCGGCACCAGATCGGCCGGCGCACCGGGGTCAAGCGTCTTCCAGTCGGTCGCCACCATGCAGGCGGCGAGATGCCCGCCGGCCGAATGGCCGCACACTATGATGCGCTGCTTGCGCTTGCGCCACAGATGGAGGCATGCCGCGCGCGCCTGCCCGATGATGGTGGCGATGCTGACCATCGGGCATAGGTCGTAACCCACCACCGCGACGTCGATGCCGCCGGCATTCGGGCCTTTCGCCATCTGGCTGAATTGCGCCGGGTCCAGCGAGCGCCACCAGCCGCCGTGGATGAACATTGCGAGCGGGCCCTTGCCGGAACCGGCCGGGAAGAAGTCGAGGAACTGGCGGTCGCTGCCGCCGTATCTCTCGCCGAGGGTGGCGAAGGCGCCGCGCATGGTGCGGCAGGCGGCGGCGTCGCGCGACCAGCGGGCGAAAATTTCCGGGTGCTCCTTCACCCGGCCGCGATTGTCGTATTCTTTCTCGTAGTCGATCGTCGCCATTGGCCGAATTCTCCCGCAGTTCCATCGGGAGTAAGCCGCGGCTTTTCAGCGGCGTCAAACGCGGTTATCTCTCTTGCATGCGTCGCGCCGCCACAAAGCTCGAACCGCCGGTCGATGGTCGTCAATCGGAAACCGCGCTCGCGGTGGCGCGTGGCGCCGCGCGGCTGCTGCTGTCGCACGGCTTTTCCTGCGTCAGCGAACTGGCGCTGGCGTCGGGCCGCCGTGCCGACTTGACCGGGCTTAATCCGCGCGGCGAAATCTGGATCGTTGAGATCAAGTCGTCGGTCGCCGACTTTCGCGCCGACCAGAAGTGGCAGGACTACCGGATGCATTGCGACCGGCTGTTTTTCGCCACCACGCGGGAAGTGCCCTGCGATATTTTCCCGCCCGACACCGGACTGATCGTGGCCGATGCGTTCGGTGCTTCGATTGTGTGCGATGCGCCTGAGCACCGGCTGCCGGTGGCGACCCGCAAGAGCATGATACTGAGCATCGCGCGCACCGCGGCGTTGCGGCTGCAATCGCTGATCGATCCGGCCGGGCCTTATGGCGAGATGATCTGAGCACAGTCTCGCTCATTCCCGCGTACGCGGGAATCCAGAACAGGGAGCGAAGAACTGGATCCCCGCTTTCGCGAGGATGAACGGAAGAAGCGGACTTGGAAAGTTTATCGCGGCGCCCTTTTGGCCAGAATGCGCTGCAAGGTACGGCGGTGCATGTTGAGCCGCCGCGCGGTTTCCGAGACATTGCGGTCGCACAATTCGTAGATGCGCTGGATGTGCTCCCAGCGCACGCGGTCGGCCGACATCGGATTTTCCGGCGGCGCGATGGTAGCGCGGTCAAGCGCCAGCAGCGCCGCCACCACGTCGTCGGCGTCGACCGGCTTCGCCAGATAATCGACGGCGCCAAGCTTCACTGCGTTGACGGCGGTCGCGATATTGCCGTAGCCGGTCAGAATGATGCCGCGCGCTTCGGGGCGCCGGTGCATCAGCGCCGAAATCACATCAAGGCCGTTGCCGTCGCCGAGCCGCATGTCGACCACGGCGAAAGCCGGCGCGGAACGCTCGACCTCCCGCAATCCTTCGGCGACCGATTCGGCGATGGTCACCACGAAGCCGCGCGACTCCAGCGCCTTGGCCAGCCGTTGCAGGAACGACCTGTCGTCTTCAACGATCAGCAAGGTCCGGTCGGCCGGTATTTTATCCCGCTCCGGCGCGGCGGCGTCATCAGTCGCCAGGTCCAACGTCATCTCCGGTGCTGCTTTTTTGCGTTTCGATAAGCCTAGCGCGGCGGTCGTGTCCGACCAATTCAAACTTTAGTCAGCTCGCGTAAATGGCCGTCACGAGGCCGCAAAGGCCGGCGGCTCTTCGAAATCAGACCGGTTCCATCGCACGTTCACGGTGGCGCCATGCTCAGGCAATCGGCGATTGGCGAACGTGAGCATCGCGCCGGAGCGTTCGAGCAAAGTCTTGGCGATGAAAAAGCCGAGGCCCAATCCACTGGTTTCCCAGTCGATATCGCCGGTCTCGCGCCGCCGGCTCGTCACATACGGCTCGCCGATGCGGCCCATGATTTCCGGCGCGAAACCGGGCCCGTCGTCGCTGATGGTGACCTCGATCACGTCGGTGTTCCAGCGTGCCTCGACGGCGACGCGCTCGCGCGCGAAATCGACGGCGTTTTCCACCAGATTGCCGAGGCCGTAGAGAATGGCCGGATTGCGCGCGCCGACCGGCACGTGGCCGCGCTCGCCCGGCACTGAGACGTCGATGCTGACGCCGAAATGGCGGTGCGGGGCGACGACCTCTTCGATCAGCGTGGTCAGCGGCAAGCGGTCGAACGGCTCGCCGCTGGCGGACAATTCGGTGAGCTTGGCGAGGATGTCGCGGCAGCGCGTGGCCTGCTCGCGCAACAGCCGCACGTCGTCGCCGTGCGGCGCGTCGGGCGCGATGGCGCGTTCCAGCTCCTTGGCGATCACCGAAATGGTCGACATCGGCGTGCCGAGTTCATGCGCGGCGGCGGCGGCGAGGCCATCGAGCTGCGAGAGATGCTGCTCGCGCGCCAAAACGAGTTCGGTCGCGGCCAATGCGTCGGCGAGCTGGCGCGACTCTTCGGCAATCTGCCACGCGTAGACGCCGATGAAGCCGATCGCCAGCAGGATCGAGAGCCAGACGCCCATCATATAAATCGCCGGCAATGCCAGAGGGTCGTCCGAGTCCCACGGCAGCGGGTAGTGCGCGAACACCAGGACGGTGGCGCAACTCACCGCGAAGCCGCCAAGCATCAGTGTGTAGCGCGGCGGCAATGCGGTTGCCGAAATCAGCACCGGCCCGAGAAACAAAAAGGCGAACGGATTCTGCAATCCGCCCGACAAAAACAGCAATACCGCCAGCTCGGCGATGTCGAAGGCGAGCAGCCAGGCGGCGCGGTTTGGCTCGAGACGTTGCGTCGCATGAAAGCGCAGCCGCAGCGCGATATTGAGCGAGGCCGACAACGCGATCACCGCGAGGCAGGACCAGACCGGCAATTCGAATTCAAGCCCGAACGCCACCACCAGAATCGCGGTGGTTTGGCCGATCACCGCCAGCCAGCGCAGCCGCACCAGCGTGTCGAGCCGCACATTGCGGCGCGGATGGGCGAGATCCTTGGATTGAGCGAGGGCGAGCGCTGGCATTGCAAATCAGCTTACCCCGCCGCTGGTTGACGCCAAATTCGGTGGCTGCGGCGAAAGTTCGCGTGTTGCGGCCACTTAACGCCACTTACCCCACTTGCGCCCGGCGCTTTGCCACGTCACATCAGGCGCGAAACGGGCAAACCGGGACTCAAAGCTTTGGAAGCCAGCATTCCTGCCGCGATCGCCGTCGAACGGCTCAGCAAGACCTACAAAAATGTCACGGCGGTCGACGGCATATCATTCCGGTTGCCGGTGGGCTCGATCACCGGCCTGCTTGGCGGCAATGGCGCCGGCAAAACCACGACGATCGCGATGATCATGGGGCTGGTGACGGCGACGCAGGGCCGCGTCAGCGTACTGGGCGCTGAAATGCCGCGCGAGCGCTTCCGCGTACTGCACCGGATGAATTTCGAAAGCCCCTATGTCGACATGCCGATGCGGCTCACGGTGCGGCAGAATCTGTCGGTGTTCGCCCAGTTGTACGGCGTCGCCGACATCGATGGACGCGTCGCCGAACTAGCGACCGATTTCGAGCTCACCGAATTCCTCGACAAATGGACCGGCAAGCTGTCGTCCGGCCAAAAAACCCGAGTGTCGCTGGCGAAGTCGCTGCTCAACCGGCCCGAAGTGCTGCTGCTCGACGAACCGACCGCCTCACTCGATCCTGACACCGCCGACTGGGTGCGCGGCCGTCTCGATCAATACCGCCGGACCCATCGCGCCACCATTCTGCTGGCTTCGCACAATATGTATGAGGTCGAGCGGCTGTGCGAGCGCGTCATCATCATGAAGACGGGCCGCATCGAAGGCGACGACACGCCGCAGGCGTTGCTGGCGCATTATGGCCGCGAAACGCTCGAAGAGGTATTCCTCGACGTGGCGCGCGGCCGGGCGCGGGAGGCGGCGCAATGACAAAATTGCCCCCGCCCGCATGCTCCGCTCATTCCCGCACTCGGGTCCGGCCTTGGGCCGGCCCGAGTACAGGCTCCAGCGGGAATCCAGTTTTTTCAATTGATTCTGCTTGCGCGATTCTGGGTCCCCGCTTTCGCGGGGACGAACGGATGGCTTCGTGATGCAGGGGTCTTCGGCCTTTGAATATTCCTTCACCCGCGTTGGCGCAATGGTCCGGCGCTATTGGTACCTGCTGCGCTCGTCGTGGCCGCGCGTGCTCGACCTGATTTATTGGCCGATGCTGCAAATGCTGACCTGGGGCTTCCTGCAACTCTACGTATCGAATAATTCCGGGTTTTTCGCGCAAGCCGGCGGCGTCTTCATCGGCTCGGTGCTGCTGTGGGACATTCTGTTTCGCGGCCAGCTCGGCTTTTCGATTTCGTTTCTTGAGGAAATGTATGCGCGCAACCTCGGCAACATCATGATGTCGCCGCTGCGCCCGGTCGAGTTTATCTCGGCGCTGATGATCATGAGCCTGGTGCGGCTGTCGATTGGCATGGTGCCGGTGTCGCTGCTGGCGATCGGATTTTTCGGATTCAACTTATGGGCGCTCGGCCTGGCGCTGGCGGCGTTTTTCCTCAACCTGATACTGACGAGCTGGTCGATCGGCATCTTTGTTGCTGGGCTGTTGCTGCGCAACGGGCTCGGCGCCGAAAGCCTGGCCTGGACTTTCATGTTTCTGTTTTTGCCGCTGACTTGCGTCTACTATCCGGTCTCGGTTTTGCCGGCCTGGCTGCAATGGGTGGCCTGGTCGCTGCCGCCGACTTACGTGTTCGAAGGCATGCGGGCGCTTTTGATCGATCACGTGTTCCGCGCCGACCTGATGCTCGAAGCCTTCGCCTTTAACGTTGTGCTGTTCGCAGCCGCGTCATGGGCATTCTTGCGGCTGCTGGCGAGCGCCCGGGTCAACGGCTCGCTAGTCCAGGCCGGCGAGTAGCTGGGGAAAGCCAGTGTTTCTGGCCTGAAACGGGCCTATCGCGGCGTATACCGGAGAGGAATAAATGATCGCTATATTGACCCTATGAGGAAAAAACAGCAATCTGTTGCGGTGCAGCAAAGGCCGGGGCCAGAGCCAATGACAATCGGGCAGTTTGATGCGGCGGCAACGCTTCCCGCCGAGAACGGCCTGTTTTTGTCGGCGCCGATGTACTGGATGTACGAAATGGGCCATGCCGCGCTCAACCCGGCCCGCGCGATGGCCGACGCCACCCGGCTGTTTTTCAAAAACCCCGCCAATCCGCTTTCCCACACCACCTACGGCAAGACGCTGGCGGCGACGGCGGAGGTATTCGAGCGCTCGACGCGCCGTTACCAGAAGCCCGAGTGGGGCATCGAATCGACTTTGGTCGGCGGCGAGCGCGTTGCGGTTCGCATCAACACCGTGTGGGAGCGGCCGTTCTGCAAGCTGCAACATTTTGAGCGCGTGTTCAGCCATGCGCCGCGCCGGCCGCAGCCGAAACTGCTGATTGTCGCGCCGATGTCGGGCCACTACGCGACGCTGCTGCGCGGCACGGTGGAAACCTTCCTGCCCAATCACGACGTCTACATCACCGAATGGGCCGACGCGCGCATGGTCCCGATGTCGGCCGGCCGCTTCGATCTCGACGATTACATCGACTACATCATTTCGATTCTGCTCAAGCTCGAGGGCGACGCCCATGTGATCGCGGTGTGCCAGCCGTCGGTGCCGGTGCTGGCGGCGGTCGCGATAATGGAGGCCGGAAACGATCCTTACGTGCCGCATTCGATGGTACTGATGGGCGGCCCGATCGACACCCGGGTCAGTTCGAATTCGGTCGACAAGCTAGCGGAAGATCGCGGCATCGACTGGTTCCGCAACCACGTCATCACCAAAGTGCCGTTTCCGCATCCCGGCTGCATGCGCGACGTCTATCCCGGTTTTCTCCAGCTCAACGGCTTCGTCAGCATGAATCTCGACCGCCATCTCGAGGCGCATCGCGATCTGTTCATGCATCTGGTGCGGGGTGATGGCGATTCGGCGCAGAAGCATCGCGAGTTCTACGACGAATATCTCGCGGTAATGGATCTGACCGCCGAATTCTATTTGCAGACGGTCGATACCGTATTTATCCGCCACGCGCTGCCGAACGGCGAGATGACGCACCGCGGCCGCAAGGTTGATCCTGCCGCGATCAAGCGCGTCGCGCTGCTCACGATCGAAGGCGAGAATGACGACATTTCCGGTGTTGGCCAGACCGAGGCGGCGCACAGGCTTTGCGTTAATATTCCGACCGACAAAAAGGCGCATTATCTCCAGCCGGCGGTCGGTCATTACGGCGTGTTCAACGGCTCGCGGTTCCGCGCCGAGATCGCGCCGCGCATTGCCGACTTCGCGTTGACAAATAATAATCGCCGCAAAGACGCCGCCCGCGCAGGCTGAAACGCCCCGCGTGGTGGGCTCGCCGCGCCAAGGTCTAGCGTTAAATCAGCCCGATGAATCAAGATGTTCTCGGTAAGTGGCGCGGCGTCGCGCGCCGTCACCCATCGTAATCGGCCCGCCTCGCGGCGAACAATCGATCGTGTTTTGCGCGATTCTGCTTTTGCCAAAGCGTTTGATGCGCGCTATGGCGGATATGGCAGATTCGCGTGAAGCCATTTGCCGGATGGACAAACTCCATGCCGCTACGCGCCTTGTTCTATCGCCGCGCCACTGAACCTTCGGCGATCACCGTCGTCCACGATCAGGCGATCTACCGCGTGCGCGTGCAGCGTCATCGCCACGCGCGGCGCTACACGCTGCGCATCCAGTCGGCGACCCGCGAAGTGGTGCTCACCGTGCCGCCGCGCGGCAGCCTGAAGGAAGCCCGCGCCTTCGCGCAAAAGCATGGCGGCTGGATCGCGACTAGGCTCGAGCGATTGCCGAAGCCGGCGCCATTCGCGTCCGGCACCATTTTGCCGCTGCGCGGTGCGCCGCATTGCATCGTGCACCGGCGCGGCGCGCGCGGCACGGTATGGGCGGAAATCGGCGATGACGGCGAACGCGCGCTATGCGTCGCCGGCGAGAGCGCGCATCTCGCCCGGCGATTGCGGGATTACCTCAAGCGCGAGGCGAAAGCCAATCTCAAGGCGGCGAGCCGGCGCGCCGCTGAACAGCTTGGCGTCAAGATCAAGCGCGTCTCGGTTCGCGATCAGGCGAGCCGCTGGGGCTCGTGCTCGACCACCGGCGTATTGTCTTATTCCTGGCGGCTCATTCTGGCGCCGCCTTTCGTGCTCGAATATCTCGCCGCGCACGAAGTCGCGCATCTGGTCGAGATGAATCATTCGCGGCGGTTCTGGCGCGAGGTCGCTAGAATCTATCCCAACATTTCGCGTGCCAAGGGCTGGCTCGAAGCCCACGGCCCCGATCTGCACCGCTATGGCATCGCCGATGCGCCCCGGCCGCGCGGCGCCGACACCTACGATTTCTGAGAAAATCCCCGAACGTGCTTCGCCCTGGTACCTTTGCGTTGACGGCGCTGCTGGCCGCGCTCACCGCGATCGGTCCGCTGACGACCGATATGTATTTGCCGTCATTGCCGGACATTGCGCGGCTGATGGAGATCCCGGCGGCGCAGGTCCAACTGACCATCTCATCCTATCTGGTGGGGTTTGCCGTGGGTCAGCTGTTTTATGGGCCGCTGTCGGACCGTTACGGCAGAAGGCCGATGCTGATCGCGGCGAACCTGCTGTTTTGCCTCGCCACGGCGCTGTGCGCGACGGCCCCCTCGAACGGTTTTTTGATTGTGGCGCGCGCCTTTCAGGCGATCGGCGGCTGCGGCGGCATCGTGCTGGCCCGCGCCATCGTGCGCGATCTTTATTCCGGCGCGCGCGCGGGGCGCGAACTATCTTTGATCGCGTCGGTGATGGCGATCGCGCCGGTGATCGCGCCGCTGATCGGCGGGGTGTTGCAGGCGGCGTTCGGCTGGCGGTCGTCCTTCATCGTGCTGACCGCATTCGGCGTCGCGCTGACCGCGAGCGTCTGGTGGCTGCTGCCGGAGACGCGGGAACGCGCCGCGCGCGAACCGATGTCATTTGGCTCAACCTTGCGCGTATTCCGCACGTTTTTGGGTGACGGCGCTTTTCTCGCGCATATGGGCCTCGTCGTGCTCAGCTTCGGCGGGCTGTTCGCCTGGATTTCCGGAACGTCCTTCGTCCTGCAGAATCTCTATGGCCTCGCCCCCGTTGAATTTGGCGTGGCGTTCGCGATCGGCTCGGTCGGATACATGAGCGGCGCTGCGATCGCCGCGCGCGTGGTCGGCCGGCTGGGCCTCGATCGCACCATGGGTTTAGGTGTCTGCGCGATGGCCGCCGGTGGGCTGCTGATGGCGGCGGGTGTTGCATTCGCGGTGCCCTCGGCCTTGGCGCTGGTCGTCCCGATGGCGATCTATCTGGCCGGGATGGGCCTGGTGCTAGGGCAAGCGATGGCCGGCGCGATGTCACCGTACAAGAGAAATTCCGGCGCCGCCTCCTCATTGCTCGGGTTCATGCAGCAAAGCGGTGCGGCGATTTGCGGGGCGGTGGTCGAGCTTCTGCTCGGCGACAGCGCCTGGCCGCTTGCCGGCGCCGTGGCGCTGCTCGGATGCTTGTCGCTGGCGCTATGGGCGGCAACGCGCGGCGTGCGTGCGCGTGCCGTCGATCCGCACTAAGGTTTCAGCGCCCGAATACCTTGTCGAGCAACCAGAAGTCGAGCGAGCCGGAGCGCGCCGGCGCCGGCGTGGATGCCGGCCGCGGCGCCGCGGCGAATCTGCCGAAGCTGGAGAACAGGCCGCCCGGCGTGCCGGGCAGGTCGGTTGCGGCGACGCCCTGTAGCGCGCTGCGCATGAAATTGCTCCAGATGTCGACCGGTAAGCTGCCGCCGGTAATTTTCCTGGTCGGCGTGCCGTCGTCGTTGCCGAGCCAGACGCCAGCCACCAGGCTCGGCGTGTAGCCGATGAACCAGGCGTCGCGGAATTCCTGCGAGGTGCCGGTCTTGCCGGCGGCCCGCCAGCCGGGCAGCGCCGCCTTGTGCGCGGTGCCGATCGTCAAGGTCTGCTGCATCATCGAATTCATCATGCCGACGTGGCCGGCGTCGATGATGCGGCCGAGCGGCTGCGGATTGCGCGCGTAAAGCACGCCGCCGTCCGGTGTCGAGATGCGCTCGATCACATGCGGCACGACGGCAAATCCGCCATTGGCGAACGGCGCATAGGCGCCGACCAGTTCGAGCGGCGAGACCTCCGAGGTGCCGAGCGCAATCGAGGCGTTTGGTTCGAGCCGCGACGCAATGCCGAGTCGGTGCGCGGTGCGCACCACCGCCATCGGTCCGAGCTCCAGTGTCAGGCGAACCGACACGGTGTTGAGCGAGAGCGCCAGCGCCTTGCTCAAGGTTACCGGCCCGAAATATTCGTGGCCGTAATTTTCCGGCTGCCAGTCGGCAACCTTGATCGGTCGATCGTCACGCACGGTGTCGGGCGTCAGCCCGTGCTCGATCGCCGCGAGATAGACAAATGGCTTGAACGCCGAGCCGGGCTGGCGGCGCGCGGCAACGGCGCGATTGAACTGGCTGTCGGCATAATTGCGGCCGCCGACCAGGGCGCGCATCGCGCCGTCCGGCGTCATCGCCACCAACGCGCCCTGGCTGACGCCGCCTTTGTCGCCTTTTGCATTGAGCTCGTTGACCAGCGCGCTCTCGGCGCTGGCCTGCAAGTGAGTATCGATGCTGGTCACCACCACCAGATCGTCATCGATATGGCCGAGCAGGTCGTTGACGCCGTCCATCACCCAGTCGGCGACGTAATTGACCGAGCCGTTGCCGGGTTGCGCAGCGATGCGCGGCGGATGCATCGTGGCGAGCTTGGCGGTGGCGGGCGAAATGAATTTGAGCTCCTCCATGGCGGCGAGCACGGCGTGGGCGCGTTCCTCAGCGCCGTCGAAGTTGCGGGTCGGGGCGAGCCGCGACGGCGACTTGACGAGGCCTGCCAGCAGCGCGGCTTCCGCCACGCTGATCTGCCGCGCCGATTTGCCGAAATAGCGCTGCGCCGCCTGCTCGATGCCATAGGCACCGGCGCCGAAATACACCCGATTGAGATAGAGCTCGAGGATCTGCGTCTTGGAAAACTTGCGCTCGAGCCAGAGCGCCAGCATGGCCTCCTGCATCTTGCGCTGGATGGTGCGCTCTTGGGTCAAGAACAGATTTTTGGCGAGCTGTTGGGTGATCGTCGAACCGCCCTGTGAAACACCGCGATGAAGAACATTGGCGATGACGGCACGCCCGATGCCGAGCGGATCGATGCCATAGTGGTTGTAAAAGCGGCGATCCTCGATGGCGATGAAGGCCTTCGGCAGATAAGGCGGCATTTCCTTGAGCGATAGAATGGCGCCGCCCATGTCGCCGCGGGTGGCGAGCGAGCGCAAATTGATGTCGACGATCTGGATCGACGGCGGGCGCTTTGGAATTTCCAGCGACTGGATCGGCGGCAGATGCGCGCCAAACCATATGACAGTGCCGATGCCGCCGATGCCGATCCACAGCGACAGCACCAGCATCCAGTAGATCGCGCGGCCGATCAGCGAGCGATGCGGGGATTTCGGCTTGCGTCGCTTTTTCGGCGAACGGGCGCGGCGCACCGGCGGCGCGGCGTGCAGGCCGGGACCCGAATCGAACACCGGCTCGCGGCGTACGCCCGATTTTCGCCCGCCTTCAATCATGGGAATTGCGCCCCGCTGGCCCCACGGGGACGCTAGAGCGGCGAATTTAAGGGCTCGTTAAGGCGACGCCGCGTGGCAAAAAACTCAGCCTGCGACGATGCTTTTTGCAGGCTTGGTGGCCGGCGCTCCGCGATAAACAGAGCGATCAGCACCCGTTTGATCGGCATGCTCGATGTGGATAAATAGAAACTAGTAAAAACTTGCCGACTTTCGCCTTAGGCGTGGAAGTCTTTACCATCGGGGACGTTCGTCACCGTCATCGTGACGAGCGACCGGTATCGAGGCCGCGAAGAAACTGCACAACGTCATCCCGCTCATTTGCGTTCGCGACAAAAAACGGATGCGGTGCGGCCTTCCCCCGGCTGGGGTCAAGGAGAGAATCGAGCCCTTTCACGGATGCGTCGTGCAAAAACATGGTTTTGCGATCGAGGTCGAGAAGCATGGGAATGGCGTTGCCGCGCTTGCCGCCGCCGGGACTGGCGTCGACCACGATCATCTTGTCGTCGAACGTCCCTGGCGCGTTCTGGATCGGATCCAGCGGTGGATCGCGCTTGGCAAGAACCTCCGGCTGGTAGCCCGGCCAGATCGTCGTCATCTCCACGAGCTTGGCGCTGACCGGCTTGCTCTGGTCCGTGTTGTGGCAAGTCGTGCAATTGGCGGCGAACAGTTTGCGTCCCCGCGCCGCAGCCTTGGCATCGACCTTGGCGCCTTTGGGAGCCTGAAGACTCTCGGTATAGGCTTGCAGGTCGGCGAGCTTCTGCTCGTCAACGGTGGCGCCCACGAGGTTGGCCGGTTCGCCGGGCTTGCCCTTCTTTTTCGATTTGACGAAGGGGTAGCCGGTGACGCCGGTATCGGCCAGGATTTTCGCATAATCTTTCGATAGCTGCTCGCCCGCTTCACCTCCTACCGCCTTGAGAAACTTCAGGCCATCAACGGTGGCCAACGAAGTGGGATCAAACGCTACGGTGTAGACGCCGTTGGCGAAATTGGCGACCGACGCCTGCTCGCCGGCGCTGCCAAACGGCTTGGCCAGATCCTGCCGGAACATAGGCTGGATCACGACTGGATTGCCGTTGCCGTCGGGCGTGTCGTCGAACGTGCCGACCGGATAAAACTCGGGGTTGGTGAGATAGGCGTCGAATTCTTCCTCGGTCGAATCGGCCGTCAGGCCCTTGGGAGCACGGCCAATCGTCTTGCCGCCAAGCATCGTCTGCAGGAATGGAAAATAGGCACGCGAATTGGCCGCGACCGCCAACTGCTTGCCGACGTTCAGCGTCAGGGCTGACGGCCCGTCGATGCGGCGGCCGATCGAGCCGCCACCGGGCATATTGTGGACCGATCCGTCCGTAATGGTGTGGCAAAGCGAACAGGAAATCCCGATCTTGTCGCCATTGGCGAGATCAATCTTGCCATCGCCATTGGAATCCTTCGGCACGATGCCGATCACGGCGTTCGCTTCGACCAGCTTCATCGTGGTCTTCGGGTCATTGAGCATCGGCGCGTTCTGCGGCGACATATCGGTCTTCAACTCTGCCGCCATCGCCTCCCGCATGGCGGCAGGCACGGCGTCAATGTCCACGCTCAGGCCGGATTGCAACGCCTGAATCGGCGTCACCTTGGCGGCCATCATGCCCTGCGGCAGGCGCAATGCGTCGGTCCAGAAGCCTTCGTTGCCAAAGGTCTCGAAACGGAATACGTCGCGCCCCGCGCTTGCTCTTCCTACGGTCTTGCTTGTCATCTTAGCGCTTGCATCGATCGATGAAGCCGCGACGCGCTGTGTGTTCTGGCGTTGGGTGTCTTGGCGCTGGGTATTTTGCGCCTCGCCATCGCGTGTCGCGCCGAACAGAAGAACGGCGGTGGAACAAAGAAGAAATGGGATGCCGGCCCGTAACCATATCGACTTCTTCATGTGGACGCCTTTCCGGTTTTCTTCCAATCCGTGCGCTTGTGATGCGAAGCCAGAATTTTCAGTCAACTCAGCTCAACTCAGGAGTCGCCGCGCTTGCACGTCGTCCCACGACGCGCCAACTACCCACAGACAAGCGGCGAGCAGCACCAGATCCTTGAGCAGGAATTGCCCCGGCACCGCCGAAAGTGCGAGCGGCACGTCATAGCCGGCCTGGATCACGCCTGGCGTACTGAACATCAACGACAGCGTAATAAGGAATGTAAGCACTCCCATCGCGCCGCCGATCAGCGACAGGCGCGGATCGATCAGGCGGCCGGCGATCAGAAGACCGGTGAGGATTTCGACGACGCCAAGAAATTCTGCGCCGCCGGCAATCCCGAACAGGCCATGCAGCCAGCCGATCAGAGGACTGATCATGATGAATCCGGCGACGCCAGACTCCTCATAAGCCGTGAATTTCAGGCAGCCGAACCACAGAAAGACGATCGCGAGGCGAAGGTGATGGCCCAGCCGCCGAGACTCGCCAGATAAATGTCGCGAACGGAAGAGGCGCGGTAGTCCCGCGAAACTTCACGGGTGGTTGCCCCGGTGGCGTGATTGGCCATTGTCTATCCCCTTTAATATACCGGTTGCAGCGGCATCGGCGGCACCAGCACGGTGTCGATGACGTAGACCAGGCCGTTGTCGACGCGCATTGGCGGCTTGATCAGCTTCGCGCCATTGACGGTCATCGCGCCGCCCTCGCGCTTGAAAATGAGCGGCATGTTATTGACCGTGGTGACCACCACAGCGCCATTATTTGCAAGCCCTGCCTCGATCGCCTGCATCGAAAGAATGCCGGTAGCGAGGTGGCTGCCCAGCGTCGTTTTCAGCATTTCGAGGTTAGCGGGCTTCATCAGGTCATCGAGTTTCGCCTTTGGTACTTTCGCAAATGCCGCATCGTTGGGAGCGAACAGCGTGAAAGGTCCCTTACCCTCAAGCGCCTTATCGACTCCGGCCGCCTTGCCAGCTTTGAGCAGCATGGTGAAGTCGCCGGCTTGCTGAGCCGCGCCGATGATGGTGGCCGCATTGCCTGCGGCTGGCATCAAAGCCGCGAGCCCGATGACTATTGCTGCCGCGCGAATTTTCATCTTCATCGTGCGCCTCCGTTCAATTAAGACCTCTCGGCCTGTTGCCTAGACAATGTCATTGGCCAGCGACGATCCCAGGTTGGCAAATTCGAAAATTTGTGACTGTGCAATTTTGTACAAAAGCTCGTAGAACTCGGGCGTCTGGAAAAGTAAGTGTCTTAAGAAGAATTGGTTTCCGCTAATTTCGTGCTCTATCGTCCGCGTTATGTGCGCTTGCGTCCTGGGCGGCGAGCGGGGCGCGAAAGATCGGACCAATGCGCGGATACTGGGCGCGGTGCACGGAGAAAGAGAGCGCATGGCGGACGGCAGTGTGGACCGCCTTCTCGTCACGCTGAACGTGGCCGTGGACGCATTCGCGATCTGCGAGGTGCGGCGCGGTTTACGCCTCATCCATCCAAAGAGCGACGCCATCGAGGTGCACTACGTGCTCTCGGGCACCATGCATTTGACGGTGCCAGGCGCCGAACCGCTGGTCTGCCGGCCAGGCTCCGTCGTTGTTGTTCCTCCCGGCCTGATCCAGGCGATGACGGCCGACGGTTGTTCGGGCCGGGACATAAACGCCGCAGACAATTGCTCGATGACGGGTGATGGCCTCTTGCTGCTCGACGCGGCCGATGGCGGCGCGGGCGACCTTCGCGTCGTCTGCGGCAGCATCATGGCCAACTTCGCGGGATCGTTCGGCCTGCTCGACAAGGTCACCGAGCCCCTCGCCGAGGACCTGAGCCAGGTCAAACTGGTGCGGCAGGCGTTCGCCACCATGCTGCAAGAGATCGCTCGCCCCACCCTGGGCACCCGTGCGTTGATCGGCGCCTTGATGAAGACCTGTCTCGTCATGTCGCTTCGTCGCTATTTCGACGGCTCGAAGCCGCACTCGACGTTGCTTGCGCATCTGCGCGATCCGCGCCTCGGCAAGGCTGTTCTGGCTGTCCTCGACCGGCCGGCGGCCCCGCATACGGTCGCGATGCTCGCGTCGGCGGCCGGCATGAGCCGATCGGCTTTCGCCCGCGAGTTCGCGGCATCTTTTGCGCTGACGCCGATGGAATTTGTCACGAAGATCCGCCTGCATCACGCCGCCGAATTGCTGCGTTCCACCGCAGTCTCCGTCAAGGCCATCGCCGCCGGCATCGGGTTTGCCAGCCGGAGCCACTTCTCGCGCGTCTTCCGCGACGCTTACGGGACCGATCCGCGCAACTTTCGCAGGAAAGCCAGCCCTGAACGGGATGCGCCGACAGCCTAACGAAGCTTTGGAAGAATTTGATGTCACCTTCACGCGGCCAGCCGATTTTCGCCGAAGGGCCCGTTTAGCGACGAGACGCCGCCGAAACTCAACCTGTCGCAGTGCTTTTTGCAGGCTTGGAAATCGGTTCCGCGGCAAACAGCGCTATCAGTGCCCGCTTGATCGCGGCCTGACGCGTCGGCGAGGTGATCTGCGCGCCAAGCAGATCCGTCACATAGAACACGTCGACCACCCGCTCGCCGAAGGTGGCAACGTGTGCCGAAGCGATGTTGAGGTTGAGCTTCGACAACGTTGCCGTCATTTCGAACAGCAGGCCGGTACGGTCGAGCCCGGTCACTTCCAGCATGGTGTAGCGATGCGACCACTGGTTGTTGATGGTCACCGCCGGCTCGACGGCAAAGGCCTTGATACGACCCTTCGGGGCCGAGCGCTTGGTGACGACGTCGGGCAACCGCAGATCGCCACGCAACGCCTTCTCGATTGCATCGGCGATCCGCGCGGCGCGGCGTTCTTCATCCTCGGCGCGCTCGAACTCGCGCGACACCGCGATGGTGTCGAGCGCCATGCCGTCGGTCGTGGTGGAAATTTGCGCGTCGACGATGTTGGCGCCGGTCATCGCGCAGGCGCCGGCGATGATTGACAGGAGCCAAGGGTGGTCGGGCGCGAACACCGTCAACTCGGTGACGCCGCGGCCGGGATCGAATGAAATGGCGGTGGCGAGGCGCTTGCCGGCGGCTTCGGCGTCGCGCACGAATTGCGCGTGGCGGAGCTTGTGCGGCAGGTCAATCTTGAGCCAGTAGGCTGGATAAAGCCGCGCAACATAGCTTTCGATCTTGTCGGCCGGCCAATTCAGAGGGTCTGCGATGAGCGCTTCGCGCAATTCCGCCTGTGCGATAGCGACGCGCTGGGCGCGATTGACCTCGGAGAAGCCGCCGGTCAGCGTCGGCTCGGTTTCATAGTACAGGGTGCGGACAAGCTGCGATTTCCAGCTATTCCAGACGCCAGGACCGACCGCGCGGATGTCGGCGGTGGTGAGGATGGTCAGCAGTTTGAGTTGCTCGAGCGACTGCACTACCGCGGCAAAATTCTCGATCGTCCTGCGGTCCGACAGGTCGCGCGATTGCGCGACGCTCGACATCACCAGATGATTTTCAATCAGCCAGGCAACAAGCTCGGTATCGGCATGGG
>JBPCQM010000177.1:0-18564 GCA_050998115.1 Pseudolabrys sp.
GTATCGACCATCGCCTTGCGCGCGAACAGCTTGCGGCGGTTCACCCAGGGGCCGAGATTGGTCGAGACGGTAACGTCGGGCGAGGCAGTGACGATGCGCTGCGAGAAGCCGGAGTTGGTCTTGCCGATTTCATTGAGAATGTCGCCGAAGCCGGTCTGCGTCGATGTCACTGGCTTGATCGCAACCGCCAACGCTTGCGGTACCTCGATCTCCGGCGCCTCGAGCCGCCGGCGGCCTTGCTGGATCAGCGGCACCGCGTCCAGATAGGACTGAAGCTTCTCGGCCGGCAGTTCGAGGCCTTCGAACTTGTCCCATTCGTGGCCCGGCCGCACCTGCGACGCGGCGCGATAGGTTTCCATCTGCGCCGGCGTCATTTGCCCGGCGTGGTTGTCCTTGTGGCCCGCCATCGGCAGGCCGAAGCCCTTGATGGTGTAGCAGATGAAGCAGGTTGGCTTGTCGCCGGTCGCATTTTTGAAAGCCTCGCGGATCGACGGCAGGTCGTGACCGCCGAGGTTGTTCATCAATGCGGCGAGCTCGTCGTCGGAACGCCGCTCGATGAGCTTGCTGACGTCGCCTTGATCGCCGATCTCGTCGTTGAGCCGCTTGCGCCACGCGGCGCCGCCGGCGAACACCAGCGCCGAGTAAAGCGAGTTCGGGCAATTGTCGATCCAGGCCTTGAGCCGCGCCCCGCCCGGCTCCTTGAACGCCGCCTGCTGCAGCAAGCCGTATTTGAGAACGACGACATCCCAGCCGAAATTCCTGAACAACTGCTCGTAGCGCTCCCACAGGCCTTCGCGCACGAAGGCGTCGAGGCTCTGGCGGTTGTAATCGATGATCCACCAGCAGTTTCGCAGGTCCTGCTTCCAGCCTTCGAGCAGCGCTTCGAAAATATTGCCTTCGTCGAGCTCGGCGTCGCCGGCCAGCGCGATCATGCGGCCTTCCGGACGATTCAGTCCCCAGCCGTGGGCGCGCACATAGTCCTGCACCAGCGAGCCGAACAGAATCTGCGCGACGCCAAGCCCGACCGAGCCGGTCGAGTAATCGACATCGGCGCTGTCCTTGGTGCGCGAGGGATAGCTCTGCACGCCCTTGTAGCCGCGGAAGTTTTCCATCTTGTCGGCGGTCTGCCAGCCAAGCAGGTACTGGATGGCGTGGAAGATCGGCGCGGCATGCGGCTTCACCGCGACGCGGTCGGCTGGCTTGAGCACGTCGAAGTACAGCGCCGTCATGATGGTGGCGAGCGAGGCGGAGGACGATTGATGGCCCCCGACCTTGAGGCCGTCCGGATGCTCGCGCAGGTGGTTGGCGTTGTGGATCATCCAGCTCGCCAGCCAGAGCACCTTTTTTTCCAGTTCGCGCAGGATCGGCAGATCGTCGGACATGAAAGCAGTCTAGCGCGCTGTTGGCGCGGCGGGAACCTCACCGTTCGTCCCCGCACTCGGGTCCGATCTTCGATCGGCCCGAGCACAGGCTTCAGCGGGGACCCAGCCTTTGCCAAGTCTTATTGCTTTAAAGAACTGGATTCCCGCTGGCGCGGGAATCAGCGGGAAAACTTACGGTATGTCCTTGGCCGGCGCGGCCAGCACCGCTTTGCAGGCCGGCGGCAGGTCGGCCATCGTCAGCGGGTGCGGCGGCTTGGTCGATGGCTTCTTCGGCTCCAGCGCCTTGGTGAACCAGAATTTGAAATCGCTGTCGGCGCAGCCGATGCTGGTCGGCGTCGGCGGCTGCGGCCGGCATCCGGGCTGGCCGACCGGGCAGCGCAGCCGCACGTGAATGTGGTCGTGATGGCCGTACCAGGGGCGAACCTTCTCGAGCCACGAGCGGTCGCCGGTCACGGTGTCGCACAGTTTCTTCTTGATCGCCGCATTGACCAGGACACGCTCGACTTCCGGCGCTTCGGTCGCCGCCTTGATGAAGGCGGCGTGTTGCGGCGTGTAGACCGCGGGATTGACGTGCTTCCAGTCGTCGGCGACCAGGCTATAGGCCGACATCGACTCCCGCTGTTCCGGCGTCAGCGTCTCCTTGGGCATCGGCACGAACCAGATATCGACATCGAGGCCGGTCTGGTGGCTCATGTGGTCGCTAAAGGCCGGCCCGCCGCGCGGCTGCGCCAGGTCTCCGACCAGGATGCCGTTCCAGCCGGTTTCCTTCGCGGCGCGGTCGGCGAAATTCTTGACGAAGCGCAGCAGGCTCGGGTGGCCCCAATTGCGGTTGCGCGACAGCCGCATCACCTGCCAATGCGGCCCGTTGATCGGCAGTTCGACGCCGCCCTGCAAGCAGCCGCGCGGGTAGTAGCCGATCGCCATGGCCTCGCCGAGCGAAGGCAGCTTCTTGGCGGCAAACAGCACCTTTGCCGGCACCGGCACCGCCGCCGGCTTTTCGGCGGTTTTCTCATCCGGCTTGGCTGACGGCAGTGGTGGATTGTCGAGCGCCGGTGTCACCGCCGCCGGCGCGGCAGCCGGAACTTCGGTCGGGGCAGTGTCGGCGGCCGGAGCAGGCGCGACAGGAACCGGGATAGGCGCAGGAACTGGCGTTGGCGGCACATCGTCGGGCGGAGCCGGCGTGACGGTCGCCGGTGCATCGGGAGGCGTCTGCGTCACGCTCCAGCGGCTGGCGTAGCCGATTAAGACGGCCACCAGCACAACGATCAGCCCGAACAATGCGGCGGCGCGGCTTGGCAAAAACGCTGGCAAGAGTGCTGGCATGGGGCCGGTCTAGCGATTTCAGCCTCGCCTGTCAGGTTAAATGCAGCCCGATGGTTTAGGCGGCGAGCGTCCCATACATTGGCAATATTGGTGAGTTTTCAATTATTTATATAGTTAACAAATTGTTGCTCGCGTCCCGGTTTGCGGTATTGTAGGTGTCGGTGGGTTGAGGTCGGTATGCGTTGGCTGGGCCTAGCATTCATGTGCATGTTCATGTCGGGATTTTCTGCGCTGGCGCGCGCGGAGATCGCTGTCGCGATCAACAAATCACAGCAGTCGATGACGGTGTCGATCAACGGCACGCCGACCTATCACTGGGCGGTTTCGACCGGCCGGCCTGGCTACGATACGCCGAGCGGCTCTTTCACTGCGGAGCGGCTGGCGAAGGTCTATTTCTCCAAGAAATACGACGACGCGCCGATGCCGAACTCGGTGTTCTTCTACGAAGGCTTTGCCATTCATGGTACTTACGAGCAACGCCGGCTCGGCAGTCCGGCATCGCATGGCTGCGTGCGGTTGTCGCGCGCCAATGCCGCGACGCTGTTCGCGCTGGTGAGCGCGCAGGGCCTGAGCAACACTCACGTTGTCGTCAGCGACGGTCCGGCTGGCATGCCGATGGCGACCCTACGCCGCCGCAACATCGAGTCGGCGTACACCGACGACGGACGCCGTGCCCGCCGCGAAGCGCGCGCGCGTGAGCGTTACGAGGCAAGGCGGGCGCTGCCGCAGGAAGCGCAAGCGCGGCCTGACGCCAGCTTCGAGCGGGTCTTCCGCGAAACGTCGGGCGATAATTTCCGCTAGACGTCGACAAACTCCTTGAAGTGGCGGGCTAGAAATTTTCGATTGGGAACGGCTTTGACGTCGGGGCCCATTATGACAGTCTTACCTTCAATTTTTGCGTAATCGCTACCTGCTAATCGTGTGGAAACTCGCCAAACCAAGAAAGTTTTTTGTTCCTCTATGACGAGCAGATTTCGATCAAACAATCTGTGGAAGTCTGCTCGGAGTAAAATGCCGTTGTCCATTCGATTGGTGTGCTCTCCCAGATATCTGAAAATGTGGGCGGCATCGAGAGCGGGTTTTACGTTGCATCCTGTGGCCGCGCATCTTGCCGCCCATAACTTCATCTGTTCCTTGCGAAAAGCGGTCGCTCCTTCCCGAATGACGGCGTCTAGATAATTCTTTCCGCCGTTCATCGGGTGGATCATCCAAATCAAAGCCCAATTCGAGGTCGGTCTTGAGAGCTGATGGCTTGTTATCTTCGATAATTTCCGGTCGAACTTTGTCGCGTAAGCGCCTTTCGAGGCGCTGGTACCGAGTTCTAAATAGTCCTGTTGGATCTACAGCTGTTATTTCGCCAGTGCCTGGCCGAGTCTGTGCAACGAGTTCTGGATTCGCGCGGTTGAAAAGAAATCCTAAACATCCCGCATCGAGTGAGCGAATCGTACCGTCAGCCGTTCGGAAAGCCTAAGGAACCGATTTGTCGATCTCGCGCCAAATCGCGAACAATATTTTTTCAAACCAATCCGTGCGAGCGTGTTTGGCGATGCTCTTCTTTTTAAACTCTTCCAGGCTATATACTTTAATCGAACTGCCAGATGAAAATGGGTCTGACACCTTGTCACTAGATAGGTCTGATTCCCCGTAATTAGGGATTCTTATCGGCAGTGTTTCGAGAGCCGCTTAGCTCGATCTTGCTCAGGTCGCGGCTCAAAACGGTCTCACACGCCCACCTTCAACGCCGCAATGAACGCTTCCCGCGGGATGTCGACCTTGCCGAACTGCCGCATGCGCTTTTTGCCTTCCTTCTGCTTGTCGAGCAGCTTGCGTTTGCGCGTGGCGTCGCCGCCGTAGAATTTCGCGATCACGTCACGGTTGAAGGAAGTGACGCAAAGCTATTCCGCGGCGTCGACTCGCGCCTCGCCGGGACGCCTCGCATTCCGCCAATCGCCGGACGCAAGCACCTTGCTTGCTGAAAGGATTTCAATTCCGAGCACCCGGCCGTTCGCGTCCATATCATAGACAAATGGGCCCGCTTCTTGCTGATGGTCAGGTTTCGCGCGGCTCAAATAAATGTAAACTGCGTCGGCTTCGGGATCATAGGTCATGTCGATCATGACTTTGGCCCCGCATTTCGGTCGAACATCACGCTTATAACCCGAACGGCTGCTTTTGTCTCCACGCAAGCAAGCCGCAGAATGCGACCGTCAGCTTCGATGATACGGCGGAATCGACGCTCGACCACACCATCGTTCGGGTCACGCTCTGACCAGTCCGGAGCGCGAACCGTATTTTCGACCCATTCCAAGCTGATTTGTCGCTCGCGCAATCGCCTTTGAGCGTGCGCTATGAAAACTAATTTCTTAACCGTCGACACCGCTTACATCCGATGGAGCTGCACTAAACATCCACCTTCAACGCGGCGATGAAGGCTTCCTGCGGGATGTCGACCTTGCCGAACTGCCGCATGCGCTTTTTGCCTTCCTTCTGCTTGTCGAGCAGCTTGCGTTTGCGCGTGGCGTCGCCGCCGTAGCACTTGGCGGTGACGTCCTTGCGGAAGGCGCGCACGGTTTCGCGCGCGATGATCTTGCCGCCGATCGCCGCCTGGATCGGGATCTGGAACATGTGCGGCGGGATCAATTCTTTCAGCTTCTCGACCATGGCGCGGCCGCGGCTCTCGGCGCGGGTCTTGTGCACCAGCATCGAGAGCGCATCGACCGGCTCGTCGTTGACCAGAATTTGCATCTTCACCAGGTCGGCCAGCTTGTAGTCGGTCAAGTGATAGTCGAACGAGGCGTAGCCTTTCGACACCGACTTCAGCCGGTCATAGAAATCGAACACCACTTCATTGAGCGGCAAATTGTATTTCACCATGGCGCGATTGCCGACATAGGTCAGCTCGATCTGGTTGCCGCGGCGGTCCTGGCAGAGCTTGAGCACCGAGCCGAGATATTCGTCGGGCGTGAGGATGGTCGCCTCAATCCACGGCTCCTGCATTTCCAGGATCTTCATCACGTCGGGCATGTCGACCGGATTGTGAATTTCGATCTGCGAGCCGTCGCGAAGACTCATTTTATAGATCACCGATGGCGCGGTCGCGATCAAATCAAGATTGAACTCGCGCGACAGCCGCTCCTGGATGATTTCGAGGTGCAGCAGGCCGAGGAAACCGCAGCGGAAGCCGAAGCCAAGCGCGGCCGAGGTTTCCATCTCGTAACTGAAGCTGGCGTCGTTGAGCCGCAGCTTGCCCATCGCGGCGCGCAGGTCCTCGAAATTGGCGGCGTCAACCGGAAACAGTCCGCAGAACACTACCGGGATCGCCGGCCGGAAGCCGGGCAGCATCTCGCTGACCGGCTTGCGGTTGTCGGTGATGGCGTCGCCGACCCGGTTATCGGCGACCTCCTTGATCGACGCGGTGATGGCGCCGATTTCACCGGGTCCCAGTTCATCAACCGGGGTCAGTTTCGGGAAGAACACGCCGGTGCGGTCGACCTCATAGGACGCGTTGGTCCCCATCATGCGGATACGCTGGCCCTTTTTCAGCACGCCATCGACGATGCGCACCAGAACGACCACGCCGAGATAGGCGTCGTACCAGCTATCGACCAGCAGCGCCTTGAGCGTCGCGTCGCGGTCACCTTTCGGCGGCGGCAGCCGGGTGACGATCGCTTCAAGCACTTCCGGAACGTTCTGCCCGGTCTTGGCCGAAATCTCGATCGCGTTGGAAGCGTCGAGCCCGATCACGTCCTCGATCTGCTTCTTGATGGCTTCGGGCTCGGCGGCCGGCAGATCGACCTTGTTGAGCACCGGCACGATCTCGTGGCCGGCTTCGATCGCGTGATAGACATTGGCGAGCGTCTGCGCCTCGACGCCCTGCGAGGCGTCGACCACCAGCAGCGAGCCCTCGCAGGCGGCGAGCGAGCGGTTCACCTCGTAGGCGAAGTCGACATGGCCCGGCGTGTCGATCAGGTTGAGGACGTAAGTCTCGCCGTCGCGCGCCTTGTAGTTGAGGCGGACAGTCTGCGCCTTGATGGTGATGCCGCGCTCGCGCTCGATGTCCATCGAGTCGAGCACCTGCTCCTTCATCTCGCGCGCTTCGAGTCCGCCGGTGAGCTGGATCAGCCGGTCGGCCAGCGTCGACTTGCCGTGGTCGATATGGGCGACGATCGAGAAGTTACGGATATTATTGATGGGAACCGCCGTCATGGCCGCGAGATAACACCGCCGCTGCGGTGCGGCAAGGCGAGCTTCGCCTCGGCGCTACGCCCACGTAGAATGTGCACAGAATGGAATCTGGAACGCGCCGTATCGTTATCATCGGGGCTGGCTTCGGTGGGTTGGCCTGCGCCAAGGGGCTCGCCGGAACCGGCGCGCAGGTCACCTTGATCGACCGGCGCAATTATCATCTGTTTGTTCCGCTGCTGTACCAGGTGGCGACCGCCGCTCTGTCGCCAGCGGACATCGCCCGCCCAATCCGGCGCATCATCGGAAAATATCGCAACATCGAGACGGTGCTTGGCGAAATCGCCGGCATCGACGCGGCGACCAAGCGCGTCCAACTGTCGGGTGGCCGTTCGATTTCCTACGACAGGCTCGTACTGGCGACCGGATCGCAATATTCGTATTTCGGTCATCCCGAATGGCAGCGCTTCGCCGAAGGGCCGCGCAGCCTCGACGAAGCGCGCCGCATTCGCGCTCGTTTGCTCACCGCGTTCGAGCGCGCCGAAGGCAGCGTGGATACCGTTGAGCGCGAACGACTGATGACGATCATCATCGTCGGCGGCGGCCCGACCGGGGTCGAGATGGCGGGCGCGGTGGGCGAGTTGACGCGACAGGCGCTGGCGCGCGACTTTCGCAACATCGATCCGCGCCGCGCCCGCATCCTGCTGGTCGAGGCGGGGCCGCGCATCCTGTCGTCTTTCCCGCAAGCTTTAGCGGACTACGCAATACGCGCGCTGGAGCGGCTCGGCGTCGCGGTGCTGACCGGCCAGCCGGTCGAACACATCGACGTCGACGGCGCCATGGTCGGTGGTAAGCGGATCGACGCCGGTACCGTGATCTGGGGCGCCGGCGTACAGGCTTCGCCGGTCGGCAAGCTGCTCGGCGTGCCGCTGGACCGCACCGGCCGCATCGCGGTCGACGGCGACCTGTCGGTGCGCGGCCTATCCGACGTTTACGCGCTCGGCGACATTGCGCTGGCGCTCGACGAGCAGGGCCAGCCGCTGCCGGCGCTGGCGCAGGTCGCCAAGCAGCAAGGCGAATATCTGGCGAAATTGCTCGGCAAACCCGGCAAAGAAATCGGGCCGTTTCGCTTCAACAACCGCGGCAACACCGCGGTGATCGGCCGCAACGCCGCGGTGTTCGACTTCGGCCGGTTCCAGATCAAGGGCCGCTTTGCCTGGCTGCTGTGGGCGCTGATTCACGTCTACCTGCTGGTCGGCTTCGAGAACCGCCTGCAGGTCGCGACGCATTGGCTCTGGAGCTATTTCACCCACGAACGCGGCGCGCGCCTCATCATGTTCGACGATAAAAACGAAGGCGAGAGCGCGCCGCGAGGTTGATTAGTAGCGGTAATGGTCGGCCTTGAATGGGCCATCCTGCGGCACGTCGATATAGGCGGCCTGGTCGGGTCGCAGCTTGGTCAGCTTCACGCCGATTTTGTCCAGATGCAGCCGCGCTACCTTCTCGTCGAGCTTCTTCGGCAACGTATGCACCTTCTTCTCGTACTTGCCCTGGTTGGTCCACAACTCGATCTGCGCCAGTGTCTGGTTGGTGAACGACGACGACATCACGAAGCTCGGATGTCCCATGGCGTTGCCGAGATTCACCAGCCGGCCCTCCGACAGCAAAATGATGCGATGGCCGTCGGCGAACGTGATCTCGTCGACCTGCGGTTTGATGTTGTTCCACTTGAGGTTCTTCAGGCCGGCAACCTGGATCTCGTTGTCGAAGTGGCCGATGTTGCAGACGATGGCGCGGTCCTTCATCGCCCGCATATGCTCGAGCGTGATGACATCCTTGTTGCCGGTCGCCGTCACGAAGATGTCGGCGCGCTTGGTGGCGTCTTCCATCGTGGTGACTTCGTAGCCTTCCATCGCCGCCTGCAACGCGCAGATCGGATCGACTTCCGACACCATGACGCGGCAGCCGGCCTGGCGCAGCGAAGCGGCCGAGCCTTTGCCGACGTCGCCGAAGCCGGCGACCATCGCCACCTTGCCGGCCATCATCACGTCGGTGCCGCGGCGGATGCCGTCGACCAACGATTCGCGGCAGCCGTACAGGTTGTCGAATTTCGACTTGGTGACGCTGTCATTAACGTTGATCGCCGGGAACAGCAGCTTGCCTTCGCGGTGCATGATGTAAAGCCGGTGCACGCCGGTGGTGGTTTCTTCCGACACGCCTTTGATATTTTTGGCGAGGGTGGCGAACCAGCCTTTCGGTTTTTCCTTCAAGGTTTTTTTCAGCAGCGCGAAGAACACTTCCTCTTCCTCGGTGCCCGGCTTGTCGAGGAACGCGGTGTCGCCGTTCTCGGCGCGCAGGCCGAGATGCACGAACATCGTCGCATCGCCGCCGTCGTCGAGAATCATGTTCGGCGTGCCGCCGTCGTGCCACTCGAACAGCTTTCGGGTGTAATTCCAGTAGTCCTCGAGGCTCTCGCCCGTGATGGCGAATACCGGCGTGCCGGCGGCGGCGACCGCGGCGGCGGCGTGGTCCTGTGTCGAATAGATGTTGCAGGAGACCCAGCGCACTTCGGCGCCGAGCGCGGTCAGCGTCTCGATCAGCACCGCGGTCTGGATCGTCATGTGCAGCGAGCCGGCGATGCGCGCGCCCTTGAGCGGCTGCGACTTGCCGTATTCCTCGCGCGTCGCCATCAGGCCCGGCATCTCGGTTTCGGCGATCGAGATTTCCTTGCGGCCGAATTCGGCGAGGCCGATGTCCTTGACGATGTAGTCGTCGGCGGCGGTTGGCTTCTTGGCTGCAGCGGCGCTCATGAACGATCCTGTGCGAACGAGTACTGGAATGGGTGATGGGATGGCGTGCCTATAACAGGACAGGCCAAGCCCCGCAATAACTACATAAAGATTTCTTTATGTCGCGGCGGCTATTCTTGTTCGCCAAACCGGCTGGAAATCAGGTCGCAGAGCGCTTCCATCGCAGCGTCGGCCTCGTGGCCGCTGGCCTTGATGGTCACGGTCGAGCCGGGACCGGCCGCCAGCATCATCAGTCCCATGATCGAGGTGCCTCCGACCGATTCATGACCCCTTGTCACTGTTACAGAGGCGTCGAACTGCTCGGCGGTCTGCACGAATTTCGCCGACGCGCGGGCGTGCAGGCCCTTTTTGTTGATAATTTCGACTTCCCGGGAGAGAGCGTCCTCGGGCTGGTCCCTGGCGGGCCCCCCTGGCGCCTGATCGCTCATTTACCAGTCAGAACCCGGCTGGCGATCGTGCAATATTTGCGGCCGGCTTCCTGCGCCGCCGCCACGGCCTGCTCGAGCGGGCAGGTCTCGCGCACCTTGGCGAGCTTGATCAGCATCGGCAGATTGATGCCGGCCAACACCTCCACCTTGGGCTGGGACATCACAGAAATAGCCAGATTTGACGGGGTTCCACCGAACATGTCGGTGAGGATCGCGACGCCTTCGCCGCTGTCGACTTTCTTCACCGCTTCGACGATCTGCTTGCGGGACTGCTCGGCATCGTCGTCGGGGCCGATGGTAATGGCCTCGATCTGGCGCTGTGGGCCGACCACGTGCTCCAGCGCAGAGCGAAACTCGACGGCGAGCCGCCCGTGCGTGACGAGTACTAAGCCAATCATCAGGAACTCCTCGCGGGCGCGACGGTTGCGCCGCACGAAAGGCCGATCATCATGACCATCCAAAGCCCGGGCGCAAGGGCCTTTCTGGCTATATAGGGTTGTTGTTGCACCGCAATAAGAGGGGTCTAAACTTGGCTTGGCCTGTCCGCTCATGCCGGCATTTAGGCTGATTATAGTTACTTTTTCGAAAACCGGCTGGCGGCGGGGCGTAGCGCAGGGCCGCGCCGGGGTCAATCGCGGGCGGTGGTCCGCAAGGACGCCAGCAGCATCGCCAGCGCGTCGGCGCCGGGCGGCACGCCCATCCGAGGCAGCGTTACACCGGCGATAATATCGCGTTGCTCGGCATCGTCGGGCATCCTCGGCCCGATGTTCTGCGCTAGATCGACAATCCTCGCCAGAACAGCGACCGCCTCGTAGGGCAAGGCGCGAATGCCAAGGCCGCGCACCTCGATCAGCCCGGCGAGTTCGGCGGCCGGGCGGACCAGCAGCCGGTCGGAGACAGCTTCAAGGTGACAGCGGTCGTCGGCCACCAGCCGCGCGAACGGCAACCGGCCACTCTCGGCAGCTTCAATGAGCGAGAGCGCGAACCGGGATTTTCCGGAGCCGGCCGGGCCGCGGATCAACACCGCCTTGGCGCCGAGTAGTACAGCGGTGGCGTGAATGGTGGGAATCTCGATCATCTGATCAGTCCGTCACCAATTCAATCCGCTCATTCCCGCGCAAGCGGGAATCCAGCAGCACAAAAACTGGGTCCCGCTTCCTCAGGGACGAGCGGAGAGCTTGAAACGATCAATAATCACATCGCCGGCAGGCGGACCACGAAGCGTGCGCCTAGAATATTACCGGAGGCGCCGGTGCGATTTTCCACCGTGATGCCGCCGCCATGCGCTTCGACAATTTGTTTGGAGATCGACAGGCCGAGCCCGGAATTCTGCCCGAAGCCCTGATGCGGCCGATCCGTGTAGAAGCGCTCGAATACCTTGTCGAACGCCTCTGGATTGATGCCGGGACCGTCGTCGTCGACCACGATCTCGACATCGTTGCGCAGCCGCCGGCACGTAACGCGCACGCTGCCGCCCGGCGGCGAGAACGAGCGGGCATTGTCGAGCAGATTGCTGATCACCTGGCCGAGACGGGATTCGTGGCCGGGTACCTTGAATCTCGCCGGGCTGCCCTCGAAGGCGAGCGTCATCTTGACGCCATCACGTACAACTTCATTGGCGACCGCTGCCAGGCCTTCGAGCAATTGGGCGAGATTCACCGGTGCGACTTCCTGGCGCTGCAGTTCGGCGTCGAGCCGGCTGGCGTCGGAAATATCGGTGATGAGACGGTCGAGCCGCATCACGTCGTGCATGATGACGGCCAGCAGCCGCTCGCGGCTCGCCTCGGACTTCACGCGCGGCAGCGTTTCCACCGCGGAACGCAAAGAAGTCAGGGGGTTTTTGAGTTCATGGGAAACGTCAGCGGCGAAGCTTTCGATCGCCTCGATGCGGGTATAAAGCGCGTCGGTCATGCCGCGCAGCGCGCCGGACAGATGCCCGATCTCGTCGCGCCGCCGCGTAAAATCCGGGATCTGCACGCGGGTGCGCACGCGCCGCCGCACCCGCTCGGCGCCGTCGGCGAGCCGGCTCACCGGCCCGGCGATGGTGCCGGCCAGCAGCATCGAGAGCACTACCATCACCGCGGCGGCGACCAGGAACACTTTGAAGATGGCGAGCCGTTCGGCCTCCACCATGTTGTCGATGTCGGCGCCCTGGGTCGAGAGCATCAGCGCGCCGCGCACCGCGCGGAAGCGCTGCACCGGCACCGCTACCGAGACGATGATCTCGCCGCGGTCATTGACCCGCACCACGCTGGCATGCAGCCCGTTAAGCGCCTGCGAGACTTCCTCATAACCCTTGCCGTTTTCCGGCCCGAGCTCCTTGTAGAGCGGCAGGTCGCCGCGGCCGAACCAGCGGCGTGCCGCGGTCGTGGTGCGCTCGACGATGCCGGCCTTCTCGGTATCGGGGGGCGGCAGGTCGAAACGCAGCACGTCGCCGCGGCCGTACAGGCTGCGGCTGTCGATGATGAGCACGCCGTCGCGGTCGTAGATGCGGGCGCGGGTATTGGTCGGCGAAATCAGCCGGCGCAACACCGGCGCGACGCGCTCCGGGTTGATCGGAAATTCGAGGCCGGAGAGCGCCTCATCGGAAGGTCCGTAGCTTTCTCCGGTCTGCAGTTCGAGCAGGCGCTCGGGATCAATGGTGATCGACTCATTTTCCACCGTCGCCGAGGCGGCGATGGCGCCGGCGATGATTTCGCCCTGTACCAGCAAACTCTGCACCCGCGCGTCGATCAGGCCGGCGCGGAATTGCGAGAGGTAAAGAACGCCGGTGAGGAGCGCGATCAGTCCGAGCAGGTTGAGCGAGACGATGCGCCGGGTGAGACTCGAAAAACTCTGGGTGACGAAAAATTGCCAGGCTGAACTCGCGATGCGGGCCAGCGCGCCGCGCCGGCCGGCCTCAGCCGGCGCGGCGGCAACGCCGGAGCGTTCTGCCCCGGCAGCCTTCCCGGTTTCTGCAAGTTCGGCGGTTCGATCGAGCACGAGGTCAGTCTATCCCGGTGGGTGGGCCGAGAGTTTACTGCAAAATCGCCGCCTCCGCTCAGTCTTCCTTGAAGCGATAACCGACGCCGTACAGCGTCTCGATCATCTCGAAATCGTCGTCGACCACCTTGAACTTCTTGCGCAACCGCTTGATTTGGCCGTCGATGGTGCGGTCGTCGACGTAAACCTGGTCGTCATAGGCGGCGTCCATCAGCGCGTTACGGCTCTTGACCACCCCGGGGCGCGTCGCCAGCGCCTGCAGGATAAGAAATTCTGTGACGGTGAGAGTGACCGGGTCGTTCTTCCAGGTGCAGGTGTGGCGTTCCGGATCCATCCGCAACAGCCCGCGCTCCAGCGTCTTTGGGTCGGTTTCTTTCGGCGCGGCGGCAGGGTCCTTCGGCGACACCCGGCGCAGCACGGCCTTGACGCGCTCGACCAGCAGGCGCTGCGAAAACGGTTTGCGGATAAAATCGTCGGCGCCCATCTTGAGACCGAACAATTCGTCGATCTCCTCGTCTTTGGAGGTGAGAAAGATCACCGGGATGTCGGTTTTCTGGCGCATGCGCCGCAACGTCTCCATCCCGTCCATGCGCGGCATCTTGATATCGAGGATGGCGAGATCGGGCGGCGACGTCTTGAAACCGTCGATCGCCGAAGCGCCGTCGGTATACGTCATGATACGGTAACCTTCGGCTTCCAGCGCGATCGAAACGGAGGTCAGAATATTCCGGTCGTCGTCGACGAGGGCGATGGTCGGCATGAAGCCTCTCTATTCGTGACGGTTCCGCCGACCTTGAAGCCCGCGAACGTAGGCCGAAATGTGACGCCCGTTGCCACAACTATGCGATTCTGTTGCGATTTCAACCCCGAATGGCCAAATCGACTGCATGTGCAATCGTTAACGCGGCCGTTGCTCCCAAACCGCAGCAAATTCGACGGCAGGTCAGGTGGAATGACAGACGCCAGCCGTATTGAGCCGGTCAGAAATTCGGCCGATCTGGCGGCCGCGATCAGGCTGTTTCGAGCCTATGCTTCGTCGCTCGAGATCGATCTGGGATACCAGGACTTTGAAGGAGAGATGGCCGCGATGCCCGGGAAATACGCGCCGCCGGCGGGCGAATTGCTGATTGCCCGCGATGATGGCGAGCCAGTTGGATGTGTGGGATTGCGGCCTATCGAGCCTCCCGATTGTTTCGAGATGAAGCGTCTATACGTCGCTCCGGAAAAACGCGGGACCGGGCTGGGAAGAAGATTGATCGACGCGATCATCAATGAAGCCGAAAGAATCGGTTATCGCGAGATGCGCCTCGATACCTTGCCGACGATGAGCGAAGCTATTGCCTTGTACCGGCGGTCGGGTTTTGAACCGATGGCGTCATATTACGAAACGCCGGTTGAAGGCACCTTGTTCATGCGCCGCGCACTCAGTCCAGAGCTTCCTAAAAAACAATGACGCCCGATACCGCTTACGACGCCGTAAAGACCGGAAAAAAGCTGCTGCGCGAGGCGCGCTCCGGCGCGCTGGCGACGCTCATTCCGGGCGCCGGCGATCCGTATTGTTCGCTGGTCAATGTCGCGACCGCGTCGGACGCCGCGCCGCTGTTGCTACTGTCGCGCCTCGCGCTGCACACCAAAAATATCGCGGCTGATCCGCGCGCCTCGCTGATGCTCGATGAGAGGAAAGACGGCGATCCGCTCGAAGGCGCGCGCATCATGCTGATGGGTGCGCTGACGACAACCGACGACGCGCTGGCGCGCAACCGCTATCTGGCGCGGCACCCGGATGCCTACATGTTCGCCGGGTTCGGCGATTTCGCATTTTACCGCATGGAGATTGCGCGGGTGCATCTGGTTGCCGGGTTCGGGCGCATCGACGATCTCAAGCCACGCGATTTGCTGACCGATGTATCGGACGCCACTGAACTGGCGGCGGCGGAAGCAGGCGTCATCACGCACATGAATAACGACCACGTCGACGCGCTGCGGCTTTACGCGACCAAGCTGCTCGGCGCCGCCGATGGCGCCTGGCGTTGTGTTGGCTGCGATCCAGAGGGTCTTGACATCCAACTCGGCCGCGTTGCGCTGCGGCTGCCATTCCTCGAGCGCGTTAGCGCGCCGGGACCGTTGCGGAAAATTCTGGTGGAACTGGCCGAACAGGCCCGCGCCATCTGAAGCTGCATTCTCTTTCCTATGATGATTAACGCGTGGACTGGTCCCGCGTCTATTGAGCAGCCGCAATGCTGCGATGCCGCGCGATGTGTCATTTTGCCTTGGCAGGCGGTCCGGTCGTGATTATGGTCGACCGCATTTCCGGGTCCGGCTATACTTTGCCTACTCCGAGGCTCGGGCATGTGGGGATTGTGGCGGGCGACAAAAGCCCGCCGGCTGGGAGGAAGCGCGTGAGAGAGTCCGGCGTGAGAAACGATGCCTATGGCGCCGAAAGATTCGGGCTGGTAGGCCTCGCCGAGGTTCACTGGAATTTAACCGAGCCGGCGCTGTACGAGCACGCGATTGCCGCGGGCGAGGCGCATATCGTCGCCGGCGGCGCGCTCTGCGCGCAAACCGGACATCACACCGGCCGTTCGCCGAAGGACAAGCACACCGTTTGCGACCCGCTCACCGAAAATTCGATGTGGTGGGACGGCAACAAGAAGATGAACAAGGAGAATTTTGACAGTCTCCTTGCCGATATTCAGGCGCACGCCAAAGGCAGGAAACTGTTTGCGCAGGATCTCTACGGCGGCGCCAATCCGAAATACCGCATCAAGACTCGCGTCTTCACCGAGCTGGCCTGGCACTCGCTGTTCATTCGCACCTTGCTGATCCGCCCGGAGCGAAATGAGCTCGCCGGCTTCGTTCCCGAACTCACGATCGTCGATGTGCCGTCATTCAAGCCGAACGCCAAACGCCATGGCGGCCGCGAAGGCTCCGACACCATGGTGGCCATCGATTTCACTCGCAAGATCGTGTTGATCTGCGGCTCGTCGTACGCCGGCGAGATGAAAAAGTCGGTGTTCACCACGCTCAACTTCTATCTGCCGGCGCAGGGCGTCGTGCCGATGCATTGCTCGGCCAATGTCGGACCGGATGGCGATAGCGCGCTGTTCTTCGGCCTGTCCGGCACCGGCAAGACCACGCTGTCGGCCGACCCGAACCGCACCCTGATCGGCGACGACGAGACTGGCTGGGGCCCCGACGGCATCTTCAATTTCGATGGCGGCTGCTACGCCAAGACCGTCAACCTATCGCGCGAGGCCGAGCCGGAAATCTGGGACGCCACCAACAAGTTCGGCGCGGTGCTGGAAAACGTGGTGTTCGATCCGGTCACGCGCGTGCCCGACTATACCGACATCTCGAAGACCGAGAATACCCGCTCGGCCTATCCACTGGAGTCGATCCCGAATGCGTCGCGTACCGGCCGCGCCGGGCATCCGAGAAACATCATCATGCTGACGGCGGACGCCTACGGCGTGATGCCGCCGATCGCCAAGCTGACGCCGACCCAGGCGATGTATCACTTCCTGTCGGGCTACACCGCCAAGGTGGCGGGGACCGAAAAGGGCCTGGTCGGCGTGCAGCCGGAGTTTTCGACTTGCTTCGGCGCGCCGTTCTTGCCGCGTCCTCCGTCCGAATACGCCAATTTGCTGCGCGACCACATCAACAAGCACGAGGTTGACTGCTGGCTGGTCAATTCCGGCTGGACCGGCGGGAAATACGGCGTCGGCCGCCGCATGCCGATCAAGGCGACCCGAGCACTGGTCACCGCCGCGCTCAACGGCTCGCTGAAGCAGGCCGACTTCCGCACCGATCCGTATTTCGGCTTCTCGGTCCCGACTTCGGTGCCGGGCGTCGAGCCGCATCTGCTCAATCCGTTCAAGACCTGGAAGGACAAGGCCGAGTTCGACAAAACCGCGCGCGACCTGGTCGGCATGTTCCAGAAGAATTTCACCAAATACGAGCCGCACGTCACCGCCGACATTCGCGCCGCCGCGCCGGAAGTGCGGATAGCGGCGGAGTAGCAGACGCCCGTCATGGCCAGGCATAGCCGTCCGAAGGACGGCGTCGCTTCGCGCGCCTATGTCCCAGCCATCCACGTTTTGCTTTGAAAAAGAAATGAAGATGTGGATGCCCGGCATAAAACCGGGCATGACAAGAAAAAGGAATCACAAAGGACGGCATATTCTTGCCGCCCCTTTGTGTTTCGATTCGCGGCTCGCTTACTGCGCGTTCTTCGCCAGCGTCCGCCCGATCGCGTCGAAGCGCGCCTTCTGCTCGCTGTTGAGCGAGCCGTAGAATGTGTTGAGCGCCGGCTTCACGGTCTTTGCCGCGTCGATCATAGCGTCGAGCCGCTTCGCCATGGCGTCGAGCCGGCCAGGCGGCGTCAGCGGCGTTTCGTCGGGACATGCCGCCGCCAGTTTCGAGACAGCCTGGGTGGTCGCGTTCTCGAGCTTGGTGAGGTTGGCTTCCTGCGCGTCGGTCGGCTTCACCGCGTCCTCGATCTGCTCGATCGGCAGATTGGTGAGGCCGGGCTTCGGCTCGCCGCAGGCGCTCTTGCCCTGGTCGGCCGAGCCAGACGCGGTGGTTTCGGCGTCTGCCGCGATCGGCACGCCATTATTCTGCGGGCCGAGTTGGTTGAATCGCTCTTTCTGCTCGTCGCTCAGCGAAGCGTAGAATTTGTCGAGCGCCGGCTTGACGGTCAGCACGGCCTCCTGCGTGACTTCAAGGCGCGCCGTCATGGCCTGCAGGCGGCCGGGTGGCGTCAGCGCCGCCGCATTCTCGGCCGGGCACGACGCCGCGAAAGCCTGCGCCGCTTGTTTTGCCGCCGCCTTCATGTCGTCGAGCAGCGCCTTCTGGTCGGCATTGAGGCCGACCTTCTGGCTGATCTCGTCGAACGGCCATGCGGTGACGCCCGTGCCGGGCTGCTTGCACAATTGCTGCACGGCTGCGTAGCTCGGGCGCGGGCGTGGGGGCGCCGCCGTCCCGGCGATCGGTCGGCCTCCGTCTCCCACGGGTTGGCCTGCTTCTCCGGCGGGTGGGCCTGCGTCGCCATAGACGACCGGCGGCGTCACGTCGCCGTAGAACACGCCGTCGAAAAAGTCGTCATAGGCGTAGTCCCAATAGCCTTGATCGTAGCCGCCGGGCCAGAACGCGTAGTTGAAGATGTCGGCATAGGCGTACGGGTAGAACACCGGGCCAAACCACGGCGTGAAGCCGGCCCGGCGATGCTCGCGCCAGGCGCGGCGCGCGGCGACGAAAGCCGGACGCGCGCGGTCGCGGTTGCCGGGGCCCGCCTGGGCCTGCGCCGCAGCAGCGCGAGCCTGAGCGCGGGCGGCGAAACGGCCTTGCCGCGCCGCTTGCGGACTGACGCGTGGCGCGCCGTTGCGGCGCGTCGCGTTACGAGCGTTCGGCGTTGCGGCTGCAGCCAGTACGGCCTGCTGATTCTGCCGCTGGGCGGCG
>JBPCQM010000255.1:0-6901 GCA_050998115.1 Pseudolabrys sp.
ATGATCTTGCGATCGTCAGCGCGCCCGCTCTTTCGCGCTTCAGGCATCAATGGTGCCAAAACAGCCCATTCCTCATCGCTCAAATCAAATCGCATGGTTCACCTCCGCGAACGGTGAATCACGATCATTATGATTTTTCAAGAAATTATGTGAGTACAGACCCTAAGCAAAGCAGGCGGGCTTTTTCTTCTGCTAAACTATGACTGCGTTTCGCGGGTGTAGCTCAATGGTAGAGCAACAGCCTTCCAAGCTGATGACGACGGTTCGATTCCGTTCACCCGCTCCAACGCTCCTATCGCGGAACTCTGCCGGTATTCGCAGCATCATGCCACGGCGACCTTATAACCGTCCCGGTTCCGGCGCGAAAGCGGGCGCCACCCGCCAGCAGGTCGAACGCCGCGAACGCGGCGAGCGCGCACGGCGCGACAGCCTGCGCGGCGACGCCGCCGACGGTCTTGTCATTATGTACGGCTGGCACCCGGTAACGGCGGCGCTGAAAAATCCGGCGCGGCGGCTGCGCAAACTGCTCGCCACCGAGAACGCCGCCCGGCGACTGGGCGAAGACGGCATTAAGGCAAAGCTGGCCCCGGAAATCGTGCGGCCTGCGGCGATTGCCGAACGCCTGCTGCCCGACGCGGTGCATCAAGGACTTTATCTCGAAACCGAGCCGCTGCCCTCGCCCGCCGTCGAGGACTTGCCCCGCAAAGGCGTGGTGCTGGTGCTCGACCAGATCACCGACCCGCACAACGTCGGCGCGATCTTCCGTTCCGCCGCGGCGTTCGGCGCGACCGCCATCATAACGACGCAACGGCACAGCCCCGACGCCACCGGCGCGCTGGCCAAAGCGGCGTCCGGCGCGCTGGAATATGTGCCGTTCGTCAACGTACAAAATCTGGCGCGCGGACTCGCCGCCCTCAAGCAAAGCGGTTTCCTAGTGGTCGGGCTCGACAGTTCCGGCGACGCCGACTTATCGGCGTTGGCGCTCCGCGCGCCGCTTGCGCTGGTGCTCGGTGCCGAAGGCAAAGGCTTGCGGCAATTGACCAAGGAAACCTGCGATCACGTCGCGCGCATCGAACTGCCGGGCGAGATCAAGAGCCTCAACGTGTCGAACGCTGCTGCGCTCGGGCTCTATGTCGCCAGCCGCAAGCTCAATCCTGGCGGCTGAAACGAAAAACGGCGGGCCCCCACCCGCCGTTTCGCCCATAACCGGTATTCGCTCGGCCTTACGATCAGTCGTGCGGCGGCGCGCCCTCGCCGCGATTGCGAAACAGACGAATGTTCATGCGGTCAGGACCGAGAACGGTGATCTCGGCTTCGGCGCGAATGACGCGCGGGGTAGCCGGCGTTTTCTCGGCGCGGCGCGTTGGATAGTGCAGCACCCGCGGTTGTACTGGCGATTGAACTTGCGGCTCGATTTGCTGAAGCGGCGGTTGCGTCTCATCGATCACGCGCTCGCGCCGCACAACGATCGGCGGGTCGTCGACGACGCGCTGATGCTCGATCACCAGCGGGCGCTCGCGCACCACGATCCTCCTGCTGAACACGGCGTTGTCGCGTTGCTTGCGCCGGCGCGGCGTTTCTACTGCGAGCGTTCCGTTGTCGCGTTCGACCCGCGGCCGCTCGCCGCGGCGGCGCAACTGCTCGACCAGCGCCGGATCGGTTCTGGGTACGGCGCGGCGCAGGACGCGTGGCGTGCGGCCTGCCCCGACGTAAGGATAGGCGCGCGGCGTGGCTTGCGGCTGCCCGACATAGGCCCTGGGCCGCGCCGCCGCGATGTAAGGATAAAGCGGCTGCGGCTGGTAGGCGGCGCCGTACGCCGGCGGGTACTGATATTGCGCCTGTGCGACCGGGAGCACGATGCTTGATGCAACCGCGGCGGCGGTCAGCGCCACGATCAGGCGTGAGATCTTCGTCATCGTACTATCCTGCGTTCCAAGTTCACGGTTGCACGAGGTCCGGGAGGCGCGAGCCGGCGCGGCTGGACCGCAGGCGGCGGCGCGGCTTGAAACCCCGCTTGCGCCGCTTCGGTTGATTCGGCAGGCAGCCTGGAGTGCCGGATGACTCGCAGCATTAGCCGCAGCGTCGACCACTCGCGGTAAAAATCCTCCGCCGGCTTTGGTTTTGCCCGCGCGCGCAAATCTTCTTCCCGCCCAATGCGCGGCCGCTTGCCGGTCAACGGGAAGTAATGACGGTTGCGCCATGGCGGGGACCAATAGGCGCGGGTCAGCACGCCGGGCTCAAAGTCATAAATGACGATCTCCCCGGCGCGCACGCCATCGCGCCAGTAGCCGTCTTGCGTTTGCAGGTCCGCATGCAGATTGGTTTGCACGCTGGTCTGCACGCCGAGATCGGCGGCCAGCACCGGCGCCGATCCCGCCAGCGCCAACGCAAGACCTGCGAGACCCCCTGCAAGAAGAGAAGATGCGCGCATCGAGAAAATATTCGCCCTGTCATTCATTCGCGCGCATTTTATACGAACGATTTACCGACCCGATTCCAATCGCCGGGTAACATTAATTCGCCGCACATCACGACGCGCCGGAAACTGTGCGAGAAGCGCGGCAAGTAATTTTCCAAATTGCTTGGCTCCACCGCAACACGGATTAATAGTTAATGGGCGTGCGTGGCTCCCGGCTGAACCAAGCCGCGAACGAAAAAATGTCGCCGGCTTCAGTGAAGAATTTTCACCAGCGCTCCGACACGCTTGAGCGTCATTGTTGATGTCGATTGCGCCGCTCAACAGGAATGGACGATCACACGGCGCGGCCGGCGCGGGTTCAGCTTGCTCAACATGATCTTGCGCAAGGCATGCTGCGCAGCGCTCCGCCGGCGCCGGGACGGCCGATATCTGGAAAAACCAGGGGTTTGGGCCGCCGAAACGCCGCGGTGGCTCCCGGCCGAGTGTCGTTAATGTCAATAATTTCAACCCCTGCAACGCCTACGACTTTCGGCGTAAGACCTCAGGCGGACAGACGCAGTTTTCGACCCGGCGTATCCCTGCGGGTGGGGGCAATCAATAAAATTGGGCGGGCGGTGTCCCCACGCCAACACAGGGGACGAAACGCCATGTCAGTGATGACGGCCTCACAAGACCGCGTAGGCGGCATGACCTCCGAAGAACGGATGGTCATTTTCGCATCTTCGCTCGGTACGGTTTTCGAGTGGTACGACTTCTACATCTACGGCACGTTGGCGCCGATTCTGGCAGCGACGTTCTTCTCCGGCGTTAATCCGAGCGCCGCCTTCATCTTCACGCTGCTGGCCTTCGCCGCCGGTTTCGCGGTGCGCCCGTTCGGCGCGCTGTTCTTCGGACGGCTCGGCGACATCATCGGCCGCAAATACACCTTCCTCATCACCATGTCGCTGATGGGTATCGGCACGTTCTTCATCGGCCTGCTGCCATCTTATGCTTCGGCCGGCATCATCGCGCCGATCATCCTGATCTGCCTGCGTCTGGCCCAGGGCCTGGCGCTCGGCGGCGAATACGGCGGCGCGGCGATTTACGTCGCCGAACATGCGCCGAAAAACAAGCGCGGCCTCTACACGTCGTGGATCCAAACCACCGCGACCCTCGGATTGTTCATGGCGCTGCTGATCGTGCTCGGCATCCGCACCACCCAGGGCGAACCAACCTTCGTGGCGTGGGGCTGGCGCATTCCGTTCCTGCTGTCGGCGATTCTTCTTGCGGTGTCGATCTGGATCCGGCTCAGGCTCAACGAATCGCCGGTATTCGCGCGCATGAAGGAGCTTGGCAAGAACTCCAAGCGGCCTTTGAGTGAAGCGTTCGGCCAGTGGGACAACGCCAAGATCGCGATCTTCGCTCTGCTCGGCGCCACCGCCGGCGAAGCGGTGATCTGGTATGGCGGACAGTTCTATGCGCTGTTCTTCCTGACCCTGACACTGAAAGTACCTGCCGTCACCGCGTCGATTCTGATCGCGACGTCACTGCTGATCGGCACGCCGTTCTTCATTCTGTTCGGCTGGCTGTCGGACAAGATCGGCCGCAAGCCGATTATCCTCGCCGGCTTTGCACTCGGAGTGATCACCTACTTCCCGATCTTCCAGGGACTTACTCACTATGCCAATCCGAAACTGGAAGCGGCACTCGCTTCCGCGCCGGTGGTTGTCACCGCCGATCCGGCCGAATGCTCGTTCCAGTTCAACCCGGTCGGCGTCGCCAAGTTCACCACCTCGTGCGACATCGCGAAGTCGGCGCTGGTCGCCCGTTCGGTGAACTATCAGAACGCGACGGCTCCGGCGGGAACCAAGGCCAGCGTGAAGGTCGGCGACGAGGTTATCCAGACCGGTACGCCGGACTTCGCCAAGAACCTCGGTGACGCAATCACCAAGCATGGCTATCCGCCGAGTGCCAACACGGCGGACATCAACTACCCGATGACGATTCTGCTGCTGACCATCCTGGTGATTTACGTCACCCTGGTGTACGCGCCGATCGCCGCCTGGCTGGTTGAGCTGTTCCCGACCCGGATCCGCTATTCGGGCCTGTCGCTGCCGTACCATATCGGCAACGGCTGGTTCGGCGGCTTCCTGCCGGCCACCGTGTTTGCGATCGTCGCCGCGACCGGAAATATCTATTCCGGCTTGTGGTATCCGATCGTGGTGGCGGCGATGAGCTTCGTCATCGGGCTGATCTTCCTGCCCGAGACCAAGGATCGCGACATCACGCACATGTAAAGCGAACGGGCGGCTGACCCGCCCGTTGGTTTTTCCAATTTCGGCCCCATGCCGCCCGGCATGGGGCCGTTTTCTTTGGTGCTACGCGGCAGCCACTGGCCGGCGCTTGTGACAAACCGGCGGCGCTGGTAGCTCTCCCCGAAAGCCGGGTTAGCTCAGCGGTAGAGCAATGGTTTTGTAAACCAGAGGTCGGGGGTTCAATCCCCTCACCCGGCACCAAAATCTCCCCGCCCTCCCGCCGGTTATACGCAATCAAAGTCCACGGCAGACGCCGGCCGGACCTTGTTCGTTGGTTCCCGGTTGTGCCAGACTGCCTAGGTTAAAGAGAAACTTTCGGAGATCTAGCATGCCGCAGGGCACAGTTAAGTGGTTCAACCCGACGAAGGGCTATGGCTTTATCCAGCCGCAAGAAGGCGGAAAAGATGTGTTCGTCCACATCTCGGCCGTCGAGCGCGCCGGCCTTAGCACTCTGAACGAGGGTCAGACCGTTCAGTTCGAGCTCGTCGAGAACCGCGGAAAGACATCCGCGGAGAACCTCAAGGTCAAGTAGACCTTTTCGCCCGCGTCCTTATCCGGCCGCATCGCGATCAAGCATGATCGCCGAGCATTTGCCCGGCGGTTCGCGCACGACTCGCTCACGGACGCGACCGCTAGCGCCTGAGCCTCTCCAGTTCGGGAAACGGCTGGTAGGCGGCGTCCTTGCAGAGCGCCTCAACCACGCGCGGCGTATCGAGAAACCGGTCGAGCTTGCCCGACACATAAACCGCCGCGCCGGTCTTCACGCCGGCATAGTCGCCGCTTGTCTTGCGCGCGTCGAAGCGCACGCAAGTGATGAATCGCTCATCCGGTTCGCCAATTACGGTCTTGCGTTGCGGCGGTGACACGCCGGCGCTGCGTACGCCGTTCGGGTCGTTGAGATAGGTCCGCATCAGGGCAATGATGTCGCTCTTGTAGTCGAGCGGAGGAATATTTCGCGCTTCCCACTGCGCTTTGAGGTCGGCCTGGCTCGGCTCCAGACTGGACGAGACGCAGCCCGCCAGCATCAAGACCGCAACGATCGCAACAAAGCGCATTGGCTCGCTCCCGGCTCGCCCTAACGTTATCATAATGGGGCGTGACTCCGGTCACAACAGAGTCACGGCGTGCCGACACCGCAACGGGAGCCAGCGTCTTGCCGATCGGACCCTTCACACGCCGCCGTCTGCTCGCCGGATCGGCTGCGAGCGCCGGCGCTTACGCACTCGGCAAGCAAGCTTATGCCGCCGCGCCGCCCGCCAATGGCCAGGCGCCCGGCGCCTACCGCTTCAAGTTGGGCGATTGCCAACTCACGGCGCTCTATGACGGCATCTGGCGCGTGCCGATTGAGGACGACTTCATCCGCAACGCCAGCAAGTCGCAGGTTAACAAGGCGCTGGCCGCCGGCTTTCTGCCACCGGGCATTCTGCCGATTTCGTTCACCGCACTGCTGGTCAACACCGGCTCGAAACTCATTTTGATCGACACCGGCACCGCCGGCCAGTTGGCGGACACGGCGGGCAGCCTCACCGCCAATCTTGCCGCCGCCGGGCTGACGCCGGGCGCGGTCGACCTCATATTGATCTCGCATTTTCATCCCGACCACATCAATGGCATCAAGACCAAGGACGGCGCCAAGGTTTTTTCCAATGCGGAAATTATGGTGCCGGAGCCGGAATGGAAATTCTGGATGGATGAGGCCAATCGCAACGCCGCGACCGGCACGGTGAAAAAATACTTCCTCAATGCGTGGCGGATTTTCCGCGATATCGCCGATCAGGTGACGCGCTTTGTGCCTGGCGCCGAAGTCGCGCCCGGTATCGCCTCGATCGCCGCCTATGGGCACACGCCCGGCCACGCCGCGTTTTCGGTCGCGTCTGGCAATGAATCAATGCTGGTGCTCAGCGACAGCGTGCGCAACCCGTGGCTGTTCGTGCGCCATCCCGAATGGCAGCCGAGCTTCGACATGGACGGCCCGCTCGCGGTTGAAACGCGCCGCCGCCTGCTCGATCGCGCCGCGGCCGACGAGATGCTGGTGCAGGCCTATCACTTCCCGTTCCCGGCCTGCGGCCACATCATCAAGAGTCGGCGCAATTTCGATCTGGTGCCGGTGATGTGGCAGCCATTTTAGCCCATGAGCGAGGCTCGGGGGGGGGGGGGGGAAGTCCCCCAAGCCCACACAATCCCAACA
>JBPCQM010000142.1:0-22370 GCA_050998115.1 Pseudolabrys sp.
TCATGGTCTCGTTGCGCACCGGCAACAGGACCGTCAGGACAACGCTATCGCCCATGGAGAAAAAAGACCGACATCCGACAAGGCGGCGACTGTAGGAACGTTGGCCCGATTGAGCAAGGCTAAGGCGGCCGGCGCGATTGACGACAATCCGGTGCCGCTTCGCTATAAACAGAGGCGTGATGAGCCGTCGCGGTGGACCAACGCGGCTCAGGAGACGTGGAGCACTTGCTGTGCCGGAATCGCCGTTCTTTGACGCGAATGAATTGAAGGCATTCGGCTTCAGCGAAGTCGGAGACAATGTCCAGGTCAGCCGGAAGTGTTCGTTCTATCGGATCAGCGGGCACATCGGCAGCAATGTGCGCATCGATGATTTCTGTATTCTCAAGGGGCATGTCGAGCTCGGCTCCTACGTGCACCTTGCGGCGTTCTGCTCGATCAGCGGAGCCTGGGACGCGGTGCGGGTCGCCGATTTCGTCACCATTTCCAACCGCGTCAGCATCTTCACCGGCTCAGACGATTTCGCCGCCAGCACGCTCAACAACACGCATGACGAGGCATACACCATCATGCTGAGCGGGCCGGTCACCATCGGCATCGCGGCGCTGATCGCCGCGCATTCGGTTATCCTGCCCGGCGTCGAGATCGGGGACGGGGCGAGCGTCGGCGCGCTGTCGCTTGTTGCGAAATCGATCCCGCCCGGCGGCATGGCGCGTTCGGCGCAGGTCGCGACCGTACATCCCGAACGCAAGCGCGACGTCGAAAAGATCCGCTCGATGGCGAAGGAATTCCTGGCGCGCATCCGGAAGCGCTGATCCGGCTCAGTGCCGGAGCGCCGCGACCAGCGTAGCGCAGACTCGCTCCATCTCGGGCTCGGTGAGATCGAGCCGCGACGCCAGCCACAGCCCGCGGCGGGAAATGTCGGTGCTGTTCGGAAACCGGCTTTCATCCGCCGCATAGGGCTCCTGCCGATGCAGCGGAAGCCAGAAGGCGCGGTGACCGATTTTGACGGCGTCGAACGCGGCCTCGACCGCGGCCCGGTTGTCAACCAGCACGTCGGTCCACTGGCGGACCTCACCCGGCTCGTCGAACGGCGGCAGCGTCAACCCGGGCTGATTGGCTAGCCGGTCTGCATAAATTTTGTCTCGCCGCTGGGCCGCCGCGAGCCGCTGTTCAATCTCGTCGAGCTGCGGCAACGCCACGGCCGCTTGTAGATCGGTGAATTTAAAATTGTAACCCGTAACCGGATGCAGGTCATTACCACCGGTGCCGCCGTGGCGCCTGCCCTGGTCCTTGAGTTCACGTAGGCGATAATGCAGCGCATCGTCATCGGTGGTGACGATACCGCCCTGTCCCGCAGTGATCGTTTTGTTGGCCGAGAACGAGAAGCAGCTCGCAAGCCCAAACGAACCGATCTTGCGTCCCGCATAACGCGAGCCAAGACCTTCGGCAGCGTCACAGATCAACGCCAGCCCTTTCGCACGGCAGAGCGGCGCCAAACGCCCATAGTCGGCGCCGCGGCCGTTGACATCGACGGTAACCAGCGCCCGCGTGCGTGATCCGATCGCTGCTTCCACGCCATCGGGATCGATGCCGAAGCGGGCGCGCTCGACGTCAACGAGCTTCACATCCGCGCCGGCGAGCCGCACCGCATTTGCAGTCGCCGCGAACGTCAGATCGGGGACCAGCACCTCGTCGCCGTGGCCAATTCCCGCGGCTATCAGTGCGAGCGTGATGGCGGCGGTTCCGCTCGTGACGGCCACCGCGTGACGCGTCCCAACCAACATTGCGATGCGGCGTTCGAATTCGCGAGCGAGCGGACCATCGTTGATATACTGCCGCGCCAGCACGTCACGCAGTTGCTCCAGCTCCCGACCGGTCAAATGCGGCCCGAACCAGGAAATCGGCCTGGGAAAATCGGAATTGGACATCTTGCTCAACAAGAGGCTATTGCAAGTCCCGCGGCCGTTGCGACCGCGGGCTTTTATACTGACGAAAATCTGACACTGCTATGGGCGCTTACGAAAATACCACTGTCTTACACGTCCAGCGTAAACGGCATTGGCTCTGATGGCCCGCATCCTCGTTACGGGCGGCAGCGGATTCATCGGATCGGCACTGGTTAAGGCGCTGTTGCGAGACGGCAATACTGTTCGCGTGCTGGATGACAATTCGCGCGGTGCACCGCGCCGCCTGGCCGAGGTTAAAAACAATATTGAGTTTATCGGCGGCGATATCCGCGACGCTGCGACGGTTCAGCGCGCCGTGGCCGGAGTCGACGAGGTCCATCACCTTGCCTACGTCAATGGCACTGAGTTCTTTTACAGCCAGCCCGATCTCGTGCTGGACGTCGGCGTCAAGGGCATGGTCAATGTCATCGACGCCTGCCGCGCCGGGAACGTGCGCAACCTCATCCTCGCCTCGAGCTCGGAAGTCTACCAAACCCCGCCTTACGTCCCGACCGATGAGCGCGCGCCGCTGATCATTCCCGATCCGACCAATCCGCGGTATTCCTACGGCGGCGGCAAGATCATCAGCGAACTAATGGCGACCAATTACGGCCGCAAATTTTTCGACAAGGTCCGTATTTTCCGGCCGCACAATGTTTATGGGCCGGATATGGGCTTCGAGCATGTCATTCCGCAATTCGCGTTGCGGCTCAAGCGCGCCGCCGAACAACGAAAAAGCGGCACGCTGCCATTTGAGATCCAGGGCGACGGACAGCAGACCCGAAGCTTCTGCTACATCGACGATCTCGTTGCCGGCGTGATGGTGATGCGCGCGCGCGGCGAGCATCTCGGCGTCTACCATGTCGGCACTACCGAAGAAGTGCCGATCGCCGATCTCGCGAGGCGCGTCGCCAATTACGCTGGCCGCGACATCGAGCTGATTGCCGGTGCGTCGGCGCCGGGCGGCACCCAGCGCCGCTGCCCGGATATCGGCAAGCTGGCCGCGCTCGGCTACGCTCCGGAAACTCCGCTCGCCAAGGGCCTGCCGCCGACGCTGGATTGGTACTTCGCCAACGAAAGTCTTGCGCCAGTTGCCTGATCCATTGCATCACCGGGCGATTAAACGCGTCCGAACGGGACCCATCGGAGAACTCCTAAGTGTTTCCCAGCAAAGTCGCCCGCGCCGCCGGCAGCGGAGCCAGCGTCCCGGTCGAGTGCTGCCAAATTTGCGCCAACGAGAAGCTTGAAACCGTGCTCTCGCTCGGCTTCATGCCTCCGGTCAATCAGATGACACTCACGGGCGCGGTGCCGCGCCAGCTGCCGTGGTTTCCGACCACGCTGCTTTATTGCGGCAACTGCCAATTGGTGCAGCTCGGCCTGGTGGTCGATCCCGTCATCATCTTCCCGCCGGAATATCCCTACACCAGCGGCATGACAAAACTGCTGCGCGATAATTTCGCCGAACTCTATGCCGAATCCTCGAAGATGCTCGGCCTGACCGAGAACGATCTGATCGTCGATATCGGCTCAAATGACGGCACGCTGATTTCCAACTTCCAGAACCGCGGCCACCGCATCCTCGGTATCGAGCCGACCGACGTGGCAAAGATCGCGAGCGAGCGTGGCATTCCGACCATTCAGCGCTATTTCAACAAAGAAGTCGCGCGCGAGGTGAAGGCCAATCACGGCGCCGCCAAGGTCATCACCGCCGCCAATTGCTTCGCCCATATTGAGGACGTACACGCCATCGTCGAGGGCATTCTCGAAATGCTGGCGCCTGACGGCGTGTTCATTTCGGAATCGCATTATCTCATCAAGCTGCTCGATACCTTGCAGTACGACACGATCTATCACGAACATCTGCGCTATTATTCGGTCGGCAGCCTCAAAGCCCTGCTCGGAATGCACGGCCTCGAAGTGTTTCACGCCCGCCCGATCCCGAGCCATGGCGGCTCGATCCGCGTCTATGCCGGCCGCAAGGGCACCAGGCCCGTGCAACCGAGCGTCAAGCAAATGCTTGATACCGAGCCGCGCGGCGACGCCATGCGATCGCGCCTCGAAAAATTCCGCGACGATGTGATGCTGTCGAAATTGCGGCTGCTCGGGATGATCCGCGACATCAAGGAAAAAGGCGGTCGCATCGTGGGCATCAGCGCGCCGTCGCGCGCTTCAACCTTGGTAAATTATGTCGGACTCGACGAGGCCCTCATCGACTATGTGTGCGAGATCCAAGGGTCGCTTAAGATCGGTAAGTCAATGCCAGGCACCCTCATTCCGGTGGTAGAAGAAAGCCGGTTGTTTTCCGACCAGCCTGACGCCGCCATTATTTTTTCCTGGCACATTGCCGACGAGCTTGCACCCAAGCTGCGGGCGAAAGGCTACAACGGCGCGCTGATCACCCCGCTCCCTGTGCCGCGCTCGCTGTAATTTCGGCCTCCAGCAATTCATAATTAACGAGTTTGAACAGTTTCGGCGCGCGTCAATACGCAGTTTTCCTGAGCAAACCCGCACGGGGTGCGATGACCGCAGCGCCTGCCGCCACGCCTTCTCCCTCGTTCGTTCCTGCTGCGGAAGGACCGGCAGCGGCACGCACCTGCGCGCCGCTGTGCTGGGTGGTGGACGAGGACGCCGGCCTACGGCATTTCCTGTCGCTGGTATTGCACGGCGCCGGTATCGACACTGTCGAATTCGCCGATGGCGAAGCCCTACGCTCGGAAATCGGCAAGCGCGTGCCCGACCTGATCTTCCTCAACATCTCGTTGGAATCGTCAGACGCCATCGATTCGGTGATTGCGCTCGGCAAGGCGCAATTCCGCGGCGCGATCCAACCATGAGTAATCGCGGCACCGCCGTGCTCGATCACGTCAAGACCATCGGCGCTCAGCACAAACAGAAAATGTTGCCGGTGCTCAAGAAGCCGTTCGAAACCGACGCGATCGTCAGGATCATTCAAAATCTTGAACTCAGCCTGCCGAGCGCTGCGGCAGGCTGTGTCTAGTCTGGCGGAAGCGCTCTCGAACAACTGGATCGAGTTCTGGTATCAGCCAAAGATTGATCTTCGCAAAAAGCAGTTGACGGGCGCCGAAGCCTTCGCTCGCGCGCGGCATCCGCAACACGGCATCGTGCTTCCGGCCGCGTTCCTGCCGGAAGCCTCCGAAGCCGATCTGCTGAAACTTTCCGAGCTTGCAGTAGCCAGCGCGCTAAAAGGCGGGACTTAATTTTTCCAAGCCCGGGATCAATCTATGCCTCGCGGTTAATGTTCCGGTACAGGCGCTGGTCAAGCTACCCGTGTCGGATCTGGTGAAGGCCCATCGTTCAAGCGCCGGCAAGTGGCCGGGGCTGATCATCGACGTCGCCGAGGCGCAGATCCTCAACGATCTCGCGCTGGCTGACGAACTCGCCAAGAAATTCGTGCCTAGCAATGTCCGCCTCGCGGTCGGCGATTTCGGCAGCGGCTATGCAGCATTGGCGAAGGTAAAGGAATTGCCGTTTGTCGAAGTCAAGATCGACCGCGCCTTTGTGACGGGTTGCGGCACCGACAAGGTCAAGGCGCCGATCTGCAAGACCGCGATCGATCTCGCCCATAATTTCGGCAGCGTCGTCGTCGCCGTCGGCATCGAAAAGGCGGCGGACGCGATGGCGCTGGTCAGCATGGGTTGCGATTTCGGTCAGGGCTTCCTGGCTCGGCCAGCCGATGCCGGAGGAGCGGTTTGCCTCGCTGTTGCGCCAGCGCGCCGGAACGAAAGCGCCGGCAAGGGTCAAGAGCTCGCCTGTTTGATCAGTGGGTCCAGGCGTCGCGGCGCTTGAACGAAAAATTATCAGAATAGGAAATCGCGCGGCGCTCCGGCGGTTTCGACTCGAAAAGCTGATAGGCCACGGCGTGGTTCTTGCAATAGGCAACGGCCTCGTCCTTGCTGTCGAAGCGCAGGCGCAATTGCTGACGCATATCGCCCGACGACGTCCATCCCATCAGCGGCTCGATAGTGCGCGCTTCCTCGGGCTCGAAATCGAGCACCCATTCTTTGGTATTAGCCAAACCAGATTGGGTGGCGGTCCTGGCCGGCTTGTAAATGCGGGCGGTCATGAGGGATCCATGGCAAAGGGGGCAGCGACCGCTATAGGGCCCGCGCCAACTCTTGGCAACGGCGCTAATTCTTCCGGTCCAGGGCGGCGAGCCGTGCCTGTTCCGCCGCGGTCAATCCGGCCGGTTCGGCGTGGTCAGGCCGCGCCCGCCTCAGCCGCGCCAACACAAGCAGCGCGACCGCACCGACAATCACCACGCCCGGCGGCACCGCCCAAAGCAAGGCGGTGCGCCACTCGAGCCGCGGCGTGAGCAAAACAAACTCGCCGTAACGCGATACCAGAAAATCGATCACCTGGCGGTTGCTGTCGCCGGCCGTTAGCCGTTCGCGCACCAACAGGCGCAGATCGCGCGCCAACGGCGCATCAGAATCGTCGATGGTCTGGTTCTGGCAGACCATGCAACGCAATTGATGGGATACCTCGCGGGCGCGAGCCTCAAGCGCGGCGTCTTTCAACATCTCGTCAGGCTGCACCGCACGTGCTGGCGTCAGGTTGAAAGCGAGAATGAATGCAAAAACAAGAACGGCGCGCATACGTTTATTCCGCCGGCGCCAGCGCCGATTTTCCCGCCGGCTTGACGGCAGGTCTAGGCGCGCCGACGCGCAGCCGCCGGTCGGACAGCGAGAGCGCCCCGCCCAGCATCATCACCACCGCGCCGAGCCAGATCAGCAGCACCATCGGCTTGTGATAGAGCCGCACCGCAATCGAGCCGTCGGCGTTCGGCTCTCCGAGCGAAAGATAGAGCTGGCTGACGCCGCGTGTCATCAGCGCGGCTTCGGTGGTGATCGTGCCGCGCGAGGGAAATGTCCGCTTCGATGGCGTGAGCGTGCCGATAATGGCGCCGCCGTGGCGCACTGTAAATTTCGCCGCCTGCTCGCGGTAATTCGGCCCCTCCCGTGGAATGATGCCGTCGAAAGTCAGATCGTAATGGCGCAGCGAAACAGTTTGCGCGGGATTGAGCGCGACGACGCGCTCGACGCCCCAATGCGTTTCGCAAACGATGCCGAGCAGCGTGACGCCAACGCCGAAATGCGCCACCGCGGTGCCCCAGGTTGAGCGCGGCAGGCCGGCGGCGCGCTGCCGGACCACCACAAGCGGCAACCGGAACGCGCCGGTCCGCTCCACGACATCGGTGGCCGCTCCGGCCATCACGAATAGCGCAAGCCCAATACCGAACGGCGCCAATGTCGCGGCGTTGCCCTCCGCCACGAAGGTCACCGCGACGGCAATGATGGCGATCCCGAATGCCGCCATCAAACGCTGCGCCGCGCCGAGCGCATCGCCGCGCTTCCACGCCAGCAGCGGGCCGAACGGCATCATCAGCAATAGCGGCACGAACAACGGCCCGAAAGTCAGATTGAAATATGGCGCGCCGACCGAGATCTTGTCGTCCGTCAGCGCTTCCAAGGCGAGCGGGTAAAGCGTGCCGACGAATACCGTGGCGCAGGCGCTGACGAGAAAAAGATTGTTAAATATCAACGCGCCTTCGCGCGACACTGGCGCGAACAGGCCGCCCTGCCGCAGCAGCGGCGCGCGCCAGGCAAACAGCGCCAGGCCGCCGCCGATAAACAGCACCAGAATGCCGAGGATGAAGACGCCGCGCGTCGGATCGCTGGCGAAAGTATGCACCGAGGTGAGCACACCCGAGCGCACCAGGAAGGTACCGATCAGCGACAGCGAAAACGCCAGAATCGCCAGTAGAATGGTCCAGACCTTCAAGGCATTACGCTTTTCCATCACCACCGCGGAATGCAGCAGCGCAGTGCCGGCGATCCATGGCATCAGCGACGCATTCTCGACCGGATCCCAGAACCACCAGCCGCCCCAGCCTAGCTCGTAATAGGCCCAGTACGAGCCCATCGCGATGCCAACGGTGAGCGCCATCCAGGCCGCGAGCGTCCACGGGCGTACCCAGCGCGCCCAGGCGGCGTCGATACGGCCTTCGATCAGCGCGGCAATCGCGAAGGAAAAAGCGATCGAGAACCCGACATAGCCGAGATACAAAAGCGGCGGATGGATCGCCAGCCCCATGTCCTGCAGGATTGGATTGAGATCGCGGCCCTCGAACGGCGCGTCACCGATCCGCTGAAACGGATTCGAGGTCAAAAGAATAAAAAGGTAGAACGCGCAGGCGATCCATGATTGCACCGCCAGCACATTGGCTTTGAGCGTCGCCGGCAAATTGCTGCCGAACAGTGCGACCAGCGCGCCGTACAACGACAAGATCAGTACCCACAGCAGCATCGAACCTTCGTGATTGCCCCAGGTGCTGGTGAATTTGTAAATGAGCGGCATTAGCGAATGGGAATTCTCGTAGACATTGGCCACCGAGAAATCCGAGGTGACGTAACACGCGGTCAGCGCCGCAAACGACAACGTAACAAAGCCGAACTGCATCACCGCGGTCGAATTGCCGAGCCGCATCAGCGCGTCGTCGCGCCGCCACGCACCGATCAGCGGCGCCACCGACTGCACCAGCGCAAGCGCCAAGGCCAGCACCAGCGCATAATGTCCAAGTTCTGGGATCATTGTTCCCGAATCATTTCGCCGCGCTGCTTGCTTTGGGGGCGCCTTCCTGCCCGGAGCCTTCCTGCCACCGCCCGGCTCTCTTCAAGGCGTCCGCCACCTCGCGCGGCATATATCGCTCGTCGTGCTTGGCGAGCACGCTGTCGGCCTTGAACACGCCGCCCGGCGCGAGATCACCTTCCACCACCACGCCCTGCCCTTCGCGAAACAGGTCCGGCACGATGCCCTTGTAAGCGACCGGAATCTCGCTCTTGCCGTCGGTGACAGCGAAATCAATGCGTAGGTCGTCACCGTGCTTGACGCTGCCCGGCTTGACCAGACCGCCGAGCCGGACGCGCTTACCCGGCGCCACATGCTGCTCAACGATATCGCTCGGCGAGTTGAAAAACACGATGGAGGAGGAAAGCGCGCTCAGCGCCAAGCCGGCCGCCAGCGCCAGCACACCGAGGCTGGAACCGATCAGGACGAGGCGCCGTTGCTTGCGGGTCATGACCGTCCCGGGTTCCGCCACAAATCGGGCCGGTTAAAGGCGTGGTCGGAGCGGCAGGATTTGAACCTGCGACCCTCTGGTCCCAAACCAGATGCGCTACCAGACTGCGCTACGCTCCGATCCGGGACGCGATACACGCTGCGGCGAAACCCAGCAAGTTCGGGCTGCAAGCCCTGTTTAGTGCCCGCCAAATATGGGGTGTGCCACCTTGTCGCCGGGCGCAATTCCGAGCTTGCGAGCGGTGCCGCCGATCACCTCCAGCACCCCCCGCACCGGCCCGCCGGACGGAATGTTTCGGGTCGATAGCGGCTCGGTATTTTCGGCGATCCGTAAAATACGGCCGTCCGCCCGGATGAACAGCATGTCGAGCGGGATGTAGGTGTTCTGCATCCAGAACGCGACTTCCTGCTCGTGCTGGAAGTCGAACAGCATGCCGCGCCCCTCAGGCAGTTCCTTGCGATACATCAAACCGCGGGCACGGTCGGCGTCGTTATCGACGACTTCAACCGAAAACACGTGGACGCCGGTCTTGCTGACGATTTCGAGGGTCTGCGGTTCGGCGGCGGAAATCGGGCCGGCGGCTATAACCCAACCAACCAACGCCGCCGCGAACAGCCGGGGCAAATGCATGCGCCCGCCTTTACGCGCGCAAACTCACGTAGGCAATGAGAAACCTTAGTGAGATGCGAGGCCGAGCGGTCCGCCATCCGGGCGCACTTCGGCGGCCATCATGCCCTTCGGTCCCGGCCCAAAGCGGACCAGCACGGTCTGGCCCGGCCGCAATTCGGCGATGCCGTAGCGTCGAAGCGTTTCCATGTGCACGAAGATGTCGGGCGTACCCTCACCCCGGGTGAGAAAGCCGAACCCGCGCAGCCGGTTGAACCACTTGACCTGCGCACGCTCAAGCCCGCTGGTCGGTGTCACGGTAACGTGGGTGCGGGGCGGCGGCATCTGCGCCGGATGCACCGCCGTCGACTCGTCCATCGACAGCACCCGGAACGCCTGCAGGCCTTTTTGGCGCTGCATCACCTCGCAGACCACCCGCGCGCCTTCATAGGCGGTCTGGAAACCATCGCGGCGCAGGCAGGTGACGTGCAGGAGGATATCCGGCATGCCGTTGTCTGGAATGATGAATCCGAACCCTTTGGAGACGTCAAACCACTTGATGACGCCGGTAAGCTCGATGAGATTGGTTGCCGTCTCGTCGGCAAGTTCTCTGACCGATTGCGGCCCGAGATGCGTCCCTGGCATTTTCGATTCGATCCCGTCCGACGCCATAACCCGCACGCCGCCGTCTATTTTGACGCCTCTTCAAGGGCGCTTCGACGAATCTGTCGAATTCAAGATAACACCGGCCCAACCGCCGCAAAGTGCAAAAATCTGCTTGCACACAGGTCTATGCACAGTACTGAGCTTGGCCGAATCAGCGGGAGATGAAGGACGCCATCACCTCACCGATGTCGTGGCGCACGACCAGATCGGCGATCGCGTCAACCTCGGTTGGTTCGCGATTGATGATGACAAGCGCCGCGCCGTTTTGTTTTGCCATCAACGGAAACCCGGCGGCCGGCCACACCACCAGTGACGACCCAATGGCGAGAAACAGGTCGCATTGCGTAGCCAACGCCTCGGCGCGGCGCATCGCCTCGACCGGCATCGATTGCCCGAACGAAATTGTCGCGGTCTTGATGTAACCGCCGCACTCGCAGTCCGGCGGGCTGTTGGCGCCGTTGGAATATTTGGCTTTCACCCACTGCAACTCGTAGCGGCGCTGGCAATCGAGGCATGTCGCGTAGGTGGTATTGCCATGCAGTTCGACAATATGGCGAGCCGCGACTCCCGACGCCTGATGCAAGTTGTCGATGTTCTGCGTGATCAGCCCCGGCACCTTGCCGGCGCGATAGAGACTGGCCAGAGCGCGATGGCCGCGGCCAGGTTTTGCCTTGGCGAAAAACTCTTCCATGGCAAAACGCCGGCGCCAGGACTCGTCGCGCATCTCCCGGCTCGCGATGAAGTCATCGAATTGGATCGGCTGGTTCTTGGTCCAGAGTCCGCCCGGCGAGCGAAAATCGGGAATGCCGCATTCGGTCGAGATTCCGGCGCCGGTAAATGGAACAATGGTCTGCGACTGACCCAAGAAACCGCGCAGTCGTTCCACAGCGCTCTGGAGATCGTCCGCAATCACGACTATAGGGTCCTGAAGTCAGGGAGACGCCGATCATGCGATATCTGCACACCATGCTGCGTGTACGCAATCTCGATACCGCGCTGGATTTTTACGTCAACAAATTGGGCTTGAAAGAAACGCGGCGGCGGGTCGACGAAAAAAATAAATATACGCTGGTGTTCCTAGCCGGATCGGACGATCTCGGGCTGGTCGAAGATAGCAAGAAAAAGGGTCGTCCCGGCCCGGAAGTCGAACTAACCTATAATTGGTGCGACGACGACGTCGGCGAGGCGCGTTTCTTCGGCCACCTCGCCTACGAGGTCGAGGATATTTATGCGACATGCGATCGGCTGATGAAGGCCGGCGTCACCATCAACCGGCCGCCGCGCGACGGCAATATGGCATTCTTGCGCTCGCCCGATCTGCACTCGATCGAACTCCTGCAAAAAGGCGAAGCAAAGGCACCGCAAGAACCGTGGAAGTCGATGCCGAATACCGGCAGATGGTAGAAGAGCGGTTGCCGAAAGTCGGCGGCTTGCCGGCCTAAAAGAAGCTCTCTATACCTCGCCGGCGCTTTTGCGCCCTTCGTCTAGCGGTCCAGGACGCGGCCCTTTCACGGCTGAAACACGGGTTCGATTCCCGTAGGGCGCGCCATTAACCCGCACATGCGCGTATATCTGCCATGCGTTCCGCACGGGAAAAATTGCGGATTTTAACGCAGATGTTACAAGCGAATGGCGTTGTCGCGCGCTACAAGTCCGAGAAGAAGCGACCCCAATCGGGAGCGACAGCCATGAGCACAAACAGCAAAGTTGTTTCAATTTTGCGCAAGGACGCTCGTTTCGTCGGGAACGCGCTTGGCGCGGTCGTGTTCGTTGGCTTCGCCAGCCTCGCCATGGCCGCCGCGGTATTTGACCTGATCCGGCCGTAGGTCATCTATGCGCTGCGGCGGGTAAATGTGTGAGCGCCCGTTGAAATCTTCGATCCGATAACGCAATTCTCCGGTTGGACTTTGCCGCTTGATGTAACTCGGCGCGATTGGCGACTTGCCGAAACCGCCTGGGATGTCGATCACATAGTTTGGCTGGCAAAGCCCGGACAGTCGGCCATGCAATTCGCGCATTAAATTCTGCCCGGCCGCAATGTCGGTGCGCAGGTGTGCGGTGCCGGGCGCCAGATCGCCGTGATGCAAATAATACGGCTTGATGCGGCACTCAACCAAAGCCCGCATGAGATCGCCCATCGCCGCGGCGTTGTCGTTGACACCCGCCAGCAGCACCGTCTGGCTTAGCATCGGAATACCGGCATCGACTATCCGCGCGCAGGCGGCGCGGGCTGCCGCCGTAAGTTCGCGGGCGTGATTGATATGAATACCGACATAGACCGTCTTACCCTTAACCCGCATCGCCCGCACCAGTTCGGCGGTAATGCGCGTTGGCTCGGCCACCGGCAGGCGGGTGTGGATGCGGATGATTTTAACGTGCTCGATCTTTGAGAGCGCCGCCATCACCGCGCGCAGCCGCCGCGTCGACAGCACCAGCGGATCGCCGCCGGTCAAGATAACCTCCCAGATCTCGTGGTTATTCCGGATATAGTCGAGCGCATTTTCGAGCGCCTGTTTCGACAGTGCGTTGGGCTTGCCGGGGCCGACCATCTCGCGGCGAAAGCAGAACCGGCAATAGACCGCGCAGACATGCACCAGCTTGAGCAACACGCGATCCGGATAACGATGTACGATGCCTTCGACGGGACTGTGGGCATGGTCGCCGATCGGATCGGCATTTTCTTGCGTGCTGCTTTCAAGCTCGGCCACGTCCGGCACGAACTGCCGCGCGATCGGATCGCACGGGTCGGCCCTGTCGATCAGCTGGGCCAACGCCGGCGGAACAGCGATCGCGTAATGCGCCGCTACCCCGTCGAGACCCGCGTTGAGTTCCGGTAGCAAGCCGGCGGCGCGTAGCTGCTCAGGAGTGCGCAGTGTTTTCATTTCGTCCTCATCGTTTCGAATCCGGTTGCGAAGGTTCAGCGACCGTCGACCACAATACCTGCTCGATACGCCGCGCGCCGGTCGCCAACATGACCAGCCGGTCGAAGCCGAGCGCGACGCCGCTCGCCTGCGGCATGGCGCCGAGCGCCGCCAAAAAATCTTCATCGACGGGATAGCGTTCGCTATAAATGCGCTGCTTCTCATCCATCGCTGCCTCAAAACGCCGACGTTGCTCCGCGGCGTCGGTGAGTTCGCCGAACGCATTGGCAAGCTCGACGCCACAGGCATAGAGCTCGAATCGCTCAGCTAACTGCGCAGTGCCCGGCTTGGCGCGGGCCAGCGCCGCCTGTGGCATCGGGTATTCGTAAAGAATTGTCGCGCGCCCGTTGCCGAGTTTTGGCTCGACCCGCTCGGCCAGCACGCGGCTGAAAATATCGCTCCAGTTATCGTCATCGGAAATCGAAACGCCTGCCATTTTCGCTCCGGCAGCCAACGCGTCGCGGTCGCCCTCGCCTTGCTTGACCGTGGCCAGCAGATCGATACCGGCGTCGCGCGAAAACGCCTCGGCTACCGTCAGGCGCTCCGGCTCGGCAAATGGATCGATGCTGCGATCACGGAACGTGAATCGCGTAACACCGGCAGCCTTTGCCGTTTCCGCCAGCAGCGCGGCGCAGTCTTTCATCAGGACTTCGTAATCTTCGTTGGCGCGATACCATTCGAGCAACGTGAATTCGGGGTGATGCAAGGCGCCGCGCTCGCGATTGCGGAACACGCGGGCAAAGTCGAAAATGCGCGGTTCTCCGGCGGCCAGAAGCTTCTTGCAGGCGAATTCCGGCGAGGTCCGCATATAGAGTGACGAATGTGTTTGATCCGGACCGATCAGTTCGGTCGTGAAAGCATGCAGATGCGTTTCGTTGCCTGGGGAAATTTGCAGGATCGCGGTTTCCACCTCGACAAAGTCCCGGGCATCGAACCAGCCGCGCACCGCATTGGCGATGCGTCCGCGTGCCAGCAAGAATGGCCGGCGGTCGGCGTGGACATTTGCCGCCCATTGCGGCGAAGAGCCTTTGGACACGAATTTGGCCTATCGATTCGCGGAAGAGAAGGCTGGTATCCGTCCGCCGGATCGGTATGGTGCGGCCCGAAACAAGCCGAAAAAAGCGGTGCAAGCCGCCCTGCCATCGAGGATTGCCGTGAAAGTCATCGCCAGCCAGCTCCGCAAGGGAAATATCGTCGATATCGACAGCAAGCTTTATGTCGTCTTGCACGCCGAGAATTTCCATCCCGGCAAGGGCACGCCGACCACGCAGGTCGATATGCGCCGGATTTCGGACGGCGTGAAGACCCAACAACGTTACAAGACCACCGATCAGGTCGAACGCGCCCATGTTGAGGACCACGAATATTCCTTCCTTTACCAGGACGGCGAAGGCTTCCATTTCATGAATTCGGAGAACTACGAGCAAGTGCAGGTGCCAGCCGACGTGATCGGCGACGGCGCACCCTATCTGCAAGAAGGCATGAAGGTGAAACTCGGCATCCATGACAGCGTCCCGATCTCGATCGAACTACCGCAGAAAGTCACTCTGGAGATCGTCGATACCGAACCTGCGATGAAGGGCCAGACCGCGTCAGGCTCGTTCAAGCCGGCCAAACTCTCCAATGGGGTTCGCACCATGGTGCCCACTCACATTACGGTCGGCACCCGCGTCGTGGTTTCGACCGAAGATGGCTCCTATGCCGAGCGCGCCAAAGATTGACCTTGAGTTTGTTGTCGCGCGAATACTCTGGTCGCAACTTTGCTCTATTGGCACAGCCGTATTAGCAAGGATAACTTGCGATGGCGCCATATTGGCAGGCCATACGCGGGAGCAGAAGCGGTGGCAATAAAGCGTTCGGCGGCCGGGCTGGCGGCGCTGCTATTTGCCGGTTCCGCCGCGGCGCAGGAATTCCAAAGCCCGCGCTTTGTCTTGTCGACGGTTGACTGGGACGCCGCCGCAAAATCGGTGCCCGACCCGCGCGAGAGCACTATCGAAACATTCGCCGCTCTCAACAAAGCACTTGGCGCACGATTTACCGGCATTGACAAAAGCACAGTGCCGGTTCTGCTGCCGGTCGATCTCGCCGCTCTTCGTAAAGACAAAGACGATGAAAAGCCGGAGGTCGCGACCTCCAACAAATATTTCGGCGGCTTTAATCCGTCGAAATTCTTCCTCGCCGGCCCGGCCGGTTATGACGCAACATTCTGGATCGATGCCGGCAATGCCGGTTTTGATTTCCAATACCTCAAACCGATCGAGATCGAGCTCGGCGGTGCCGCCTATATTTACGATTTGCCCGGCCCCAACCACCAGGAAGTTTTCCCGCCGCCTAAGGAATTCGCCGAGAAGTTTCCCGGCATGCAACGAATCCTGCGCGAAAACCACGTCCGCTACGTGTTCGAGCGCTTTGGCGCGCCGTATATCGTGTCGATCCAGTGCTACGACCGTCGCCCGTCGCGCAAATATTTGTCATGCCGCGAAGCCGACCCGGTCGCGCAGCGGTTTCTGAGCAATCTGGCGACCGCAGGCGGCACGCCGGGGTCGACAATTCCCGAGCCGAAGGTCGATCTGACGCGGCCGCAAGAGCAATCGAGTGACTTTACCTATTTCGGCCCTGGCGACCTGATCTCCAATTCAGGCTGGCACAAGATGCCCGGCCGCGCCGATTACAACGTCTATGCCCGCATCCGATTTCCGATCGCCGACGCGCCCGCCTACATCAAATCACAGTCGTTCATGCCGTGGGGCGACTGCTATCGCACCGGCCGCATCGGCCGCATCGGCCGCAAAGGCGCGCCATACCACTGCAGGGTGAACGACAAGCCGCTGGTGTTCGATGAATCAGCGGCAGAAAACTGGACCTACCCGTGGCGCGATAATTTCTGCGAAATGCGCGACTTTCTGGTCGGCCAATGCCCGGGCGGCTACGGTCACCAGGGAGAGGACATGCGGCCGGCCAATTGCGTCCTCAAGGAAGCAAACGCCGACCGTTGCCTGCCCTACCAGCATACCATCGCCGCCGTGCATGACGGTGTGATCTGGCGCTCGCTGGGGAACCTCGGCCTGTATGTCGCCTTCAACAATGAAAACGAGCACGTGCGCTTTCGCTATTTGCACATGAACCCGAACATGATGGATGGCGACGGCCTCTTGAGCGGTCGCGCCATTTCGGAAGGCGAGATCGTCGGAAAAGTAGCAACCTGGGGTGACGGCAAGTCCGGCACGTCCTACCACTTGCATTTCAACCTTCAGGTTTTCACCAAGGTCGGCTGGGTCTGGGTCAATCCGTATATGACGCTGGTCGCGGCCTATGAACGCCTGATCGGCGGCCGCGGCATCGAAATAAAACCGGGCGATCCGGCGCCGCCCATTCCGGACAAGCCGCCGGTCATCCTGAATCCTTCGACCATCGTCACGACCCCGGCAGCGCCGCCAACCGCGGTTGTTCCTCACCCGACTATCGCCGTGACACCGGCAGAGAAACCAAACGCAGTTGTTCCCAGCATCATCGCGCCGGAACCAAAGGCGAGAAAATCCACCGCCGCAAAAAAGCCGAAACACCGGAACCGGCCGCATCGCCATCGTCACCACCGCTAAGACGAATAGCCGCAGCCGATTGTGCGGTAAGCCACAGCGCATAGTATGTGGGAATGATGAGACGAGTCATTCTGCCCACGGAGATAAGCCGCCGCGCTTTTATTGGCGCCACGTTCGGCGCGGCCGCCAGTCTTTCGCTTGCAGGTCGCGCGGTGGCGGCGGCGGGATTTGCCGGCTGGGTGGAATCATTCCGCCCCCGCGCGATCAGCCGTGGCGTTTCGGAGCAAACCTACACGCGGGTGATGTCTGGGCTGAAACCCGACACCAGCGTCTACGCGCTAAACAGCTTGCAGCCGGAATTCACCGAACAGATGTGGCAGTACATCAATCGCCGTTGTTCGGAATGGCGGGTCAATACCGGCAAGGAGCGCGCCAAGGAACACGCCGCTTTGCTCTCGCGCATCGAGCATGACTACGGGGTCGACCGCTACACGCTGCTCGGCCTGTGGGGGATGGAATCCTCGTTCGGCGACGTCATCGACAATCCGAAATACATGCGGCCGATCATTCCGGCGCTCGCGGCGCTGGCCTATGGCGAACCGCGCCGCCGCCGCTACTGGGAAGCGGAATTGCTCAACGCACTGGTGATAATCGAGCGCGGCTGGGCCGAGCCGGCGACGATGATCGGCTCCTGGGCTGGCGCGATGGGTCACACGCAATGGATGCCCGAAGTCTGGCTTCACACAGGTGTCGACTACGATCACGATGGCCGCATCAGCCCGTTTGGCAAGCCGGACGACGCGCTGGCCGGCACCGCACGCTATTTGCTCGAGCGCGGAAAGTACCAACGCGGCGAAGCGTGGGGTTACGAAGTCGAATTGTCGCCATCACAATCAAGATTCGCCGACAATCGCACCAAGCGCTCATACGCCAAATGGCACGCGGCGGGCATCCGGCGCCCCGATGACAAACGCTTCCCACGCGAAAACGATCAGGCCCGGCTCTGGCTACCGGTGGCCGGCGGCCCGGCCTTCCTGCTCGGACAGAACTTCTTCGCGGTGCGCTCCTACAATCCCTCATCGAGCTACACGCTGGCGCTGCTCCATCTCGGCGACCTTATTCGCGGCGACGGGCATTTCCGGCAGGAGTTTCCCGGTGGCGAGCGGCCGCCGACACTCGCCGAGGTCAAGGAAATCCAGCGCCGCCTCAACGAGCGCGGTTTCAAGACCGATGGCGTCGATGGCCGCACCGGCAGCGATACCGTGGCCGCAGTCCGCGCCTTCCAGAAGAAAGTCGGCATGGACCCCCCCGATGGCTACGCCGGACTGAAGGTTCTGGCGCGGTTGCGTCAGGCATCGTGATCCGGTTGGATGCCCGGCCCGCGCCGCAATGGCGGGCCTGAAAGCCGGGAACATGGCGACTTCCAAACGCGAGCAAATCAAGCCTCATGGCGCGCCGATCCTAGAGGTCGATCGTCCGGTTCCGGCCGGCGTCAACGCGCCTGGTTTCGGCAGCGATGTCGTTGCCGACGCGCTGCGCTCAACCGGCATCCGCTACATCGCGCTCAATCCCGGCGCCAGCTATCGCGGCTTCCACGACAGCCTGGTGAACTATCTCGGCAATGAGCGCCCGCAGATGTTGCTGTGCCTGCACGAGGAAAGCGCGGTGGCGATCGCGCACGGCTACGCGAAAGTCACCGGTGAGGCGATGGCGGTTGCGGTGCATTCCAACGTGGGCCTGATGCACGCCACCATGGCGATCTTCAATGCCTGGTGCGACCGCATGCCCATGCTCATTCTTGGCGCGACCGGCCCGGTCGACAGCGCCAAGCGCCGCCCGTGGATCGACTGGATTCACACCTCTGCCGATCAAGGCGCGCTCATTCGCAACTATACCAAATGGGACGACCAGCCGGCCTCGCCTGCGGCTGCGCAGGAGGCCGTGTTGCGGGCGGCATGGATCGCCAATACCGCGCCGCGCGGCCCGACTTACGTCAATCTCGATGCCGGCATGCAGGAGATGGCGCTGCCCGCGCCGGTGCCTGCCGCCGATGCGCAACGCCTGATGCCGAAGGTTGCCGATGCGGCGCCAACGGATGCGATCGCGGCCGCGGCCGCGCTGCTGCGCGACGCCAAGCAGCCTGTCATTCTGGCGGGTCGCGTTTCGCGCAGCGAAGAAGCATGGAGCGCGCGGATCAAACTTGCGGAGCAGTTAAGCGCGCGTGTTGTCACCGACTTGAAAGTCGGCGCGGCATTTCCGCTTGGCCATCCGTTGCACGCCGGCGCGCCGGGCTTTATCGCGCCGGCGCCGGACGCCGCCGATGTTATTCGCTGCGCTGACGTCATTCTCAGTCTCGACTGGGTCGATGTCGCCGGCACGCTCAAACACGCCGGCGGCAGCAACGCCAAGATCGTGCAGGTCTCGATCGATCACCATCTGCACAATGGCTGGAGCATGGACTATCAGGCGCTGCCTGCGGTCGATGTCTTCATCGCCTGCGAGCCGGATACCGCAGTCCCCGCGCTACTGGCGGCTCTTGGAGCGCATGCCAAGCCGCGCGCCATCGCGCCGCGCCCGGCAACCGGGTTCAAAGCGGCCGGCGATGCCTTGACGGTCGATCATCTTGCCGCTGCCTTGCACACCGCGGTCGGCGACCGGCCGACATCGCTCACCCATGTCTCGCTATCGTGGAACGGCGCAAGTTGGCCGTTCGATCATCCACTCGATTATCTCGGCTCCGACGGCGGCGGCGGGGTCGGCGGCGGTCCCGGCATCTCGGTCGGCGCCGCCCTAGCGCTCAAAGGCTCGGGTCGCCTTGCCGTCGCGGTCTGCGGTGACGGCGATTTCCTGATGGGCGTCACCTCGATCTGGACGGCCGTCCATTACAAAATCCCGCTGCTGATCGTGGTCGCCAATAATCGTTCGTTCTTCAATGACGAACTGCACCAGGAGCGCGTCGCACGCATGCGTAACCGTCCAATCGAGAATCGCTGGGTTGGGCAGCGCATCTCCGAGCCGGACATCGATCTGGCCGGGATGGGGCGTGCGCAAGGCGCCAAAGCGTTCGGCCCGGTCGAGGAAATCAAGGAACTGCCCGCCGTGTTCGAGCAGGCGATCAAGGCCGTCGAGGTTGGCGAAGTCGTGGTGGTCGATGTACGGGTCGAGCCTGGCTATACCGCCGCGACGACCGCCGTTATGACGCGCAAGAGCGACTAGGGCCGATGCCGGACGCGTCCGCCATTCTGGTGATCGACGATCTCAACGTGCATTTCGACACGGCGGAAGGTCTGATTCGCGCGGTCGACGGCGTTTCGTTTGACGTCAAGCCCGGGGAATTCCTCTCGATCATCGGGCCGTCTGGCTGCGGCAAGTCGACGGTGTTCAACGTGATCGGCGGCCTGTTGTCGCACCACGATGGCCGCGTTGCGGTGGCCGGCGAGACGATTTCCGGCCCGCACCAGTCGATTGGCATGGTGTTCCAGGAAGAGTCGACGTTTCCCTGGCGCACAGTGCTCGACAACGTGGCATTTCCACTGGAATTGATTGGGTTACCAAAGGCGCAGCGCACCGAGCGCGCGCGACACTTCATCGCGCTGGTCGGCCTTGACGGTTTCGAGAAGCGATACCCAAGCGAATTGTCCGGCGGCATGCGCCAGCGGGTGTCGCTGGCGCGAACGCTCGCCTCGGAGCCGAAAATTCTATTGATGGACGAGCCGTTCGCCGCGCTCGATGAACAGACCCGCTTGCTCCTCGGCGACAAGGTGTTGCAGATCCAGCAACAACTCAAGCAGACGACGCTGCTGATCACCCACAACATCACTGAGGCGGTGCAGATGTCGGACCGCATCGTGGTGATGACCTACCGGCCCGGCAAGGTGAAACGCATCGTCGACATCGACCTGCAGCGGCCGCGCTCGTCCGAGATCGTCGGCAGCGAGGCGTTCGGCCGCTACGTCGCGCAGATCTGGAGCGATTTGCGCGAAGAGGCCAACCGCGGCATGCGCGAAGAAGAGAAAAGCGCAATGTCCGGCGGCAAAGCATCATGACGATGGCGGCGGGACCAGCACGGCGCGGCTACCGGCCGTACGCCGCCCCTATGGTTGGCGTCGGCGCAATTATCGTCCTCCTGCTGTTCACCGAAGTCGTCATCCGCATTGGCTGGCTCAGCCGCTTCATCGTGCCGCCGCCCAGCGAAATCCTCGGCAGCTTCGGTCGCCTGTTTATCGAAGAAAATATCGTCAGCCGATTTTTCTTCACTGCCGGTGAGTGCCTAACCGCCGGCGTGATGATCACCGTGTGCGGCGTTGGTATCGGCGTAGTGATGCAACGCTATCGGCTGTTGCAGCAGGCATATGAGACCTGGGTCGCAGCGCTGGCGTCGGCGCCGTTCGTGCTGATGTATCCGCTGTTCATGGTGATCTTCGGGCGCAACGCACGCACCATCATCATGATGGGTTTCGTCTCGGCGCTGCCGCCCGTCATTCTCAAGACGATCGAGGGCATCTCCGGAACGCGGCGCGTTCTAATTAATGTCGGACGCAGTTTCAATTTGAGCGGCGCCCAGCAATTCTGGAAAATTTTGTTCCCGGCGGCCATGCCGACGATTTTCGTCGGCGTACGGCTCGGTCTGGTGTTTGCGCTGATCAATATCGTCGGCACCGAGTTCCTCATCAATTTCGGCGGGCTCGGCCAGCTCATCAGCGATCTCGCCGAACGCTACGACCTCGCCGGCACCTATGCCGCGATCTGCTTCGTCATCCTGGTCAGCGTGTTGTTCTTCATGGCTCTGGAAAAGGTCGAGCGATGGCTGAGACCGGTCGATTGACCCGCGCCAGCACGGCGCCCCCCGTCACCAGCCCGGTGACGCTGCTGCGCCTCGCGACTGTGCTTGCGGTGCTGGCCGTGTGGGAATTGCTCGCCCGTTCCGGCTGGCTTTACCAGGACGTCGTGCCGTCGCTGCTGTCGATCGGCCGCACGCTGTTCGATCTATTGTCGCACGCCAACTATTATTTCCACCTTGGCGTCACCGCTAGCGAGATCGGCCTGGCGCTATTGATTGGCGGAATGTCCGGCACCGCGGTTGGCCTTCTGCTCGGCGGCAACCGCTTCCTGTCCAAAGCATTCGAGCCATATCTTTATTACCTCGGGCCGACACCGAAGATCATCTTCTTCCCGGTGATGATCATGTGGTTCGGCGTCGGGCCGGAATCCAAGATCGCGCTCGGCACCCTATCCTGCTTCTTTCCAATGGCGCTGAGTGCGGCCGCCGGCATGCGGCATATCGACAAGGTTCTGATTCGCGTCGGCGAGAGCTTCCGCGCCACCACGGCGCAGATGGTGTTGAAGATTTATTTGCCCGCAATGCGCCACCCGATCATCAACGGCGTGCGGCTCGGCTTCGGCTTTGCGCTGATCGGCACGCTGCTGGCGGAAACCAAGCTGTCGAATAAAGGCATCGGCTTCCTGATCATCCAGGCCTACAGCATCTTCGACATGCCGCGCATGTACGCCATGTTGATCGTGCTGTTTGTATTGGCGATCGGCGTCAATGCGTTGATCGGCCGCCTTGGCGGGCTCGACGCCATCAAGCGGA
>JBPCQM010000003.1:0-2953 GCA_050998115.1 Pseudolabrys sp.
GTGCTGTCGGCCGCGCTGCTCGTCTTCACGATCTTCTTTTACATCGCGATCTACACGATGTGGCTCAAGCGCTCGACACCGCAGAATATCGTCATCGGCGGCGCCGCCGGCGCGCTGCCGCCGATGATCGGCTGGGCGGCGGCCACCAATTCGGTGTCGCTTGAACCCGTCGTTCTTTTTCTCATCATCTTCTTCTGGACGCCGCCGCATTTCTGGGCGCTGTCGCTCTACAAGAAAGATGAATTCGCGCGCGCCGGCATCCCGATGCTGCCGGTAGTGGCCGGCGACGAGGCGACCCGGCTGCAGATTCTGATCTACAGCCTGATCCTGACGCCGCTCGGCTTGGCGCCCTGGGCGCTGGGTTATGCCGGGCCGTTTTACGGCGTGACCGCGCTGCTCGCCGGCGTCATCATGCTGCTGCTGGCGGCGCAGGTATACGCGGAACGCCACCCGGCCGACCGCGCCAGCAAGCGCCTGTTCGCATTTTCGATTTTGTATCTTTTCGTGTTGTTTGCCGTGCTGCTGGTCGAGCGCGGCTGGGGCGGGCTGCTCACGCAGTTTTCGGCATGAGCGGGCTTGTGATGGCTAAAAAGAGCGACGATGACGGGATTGTGCTGACCGACGCGCAGAAGCGCGCACGGCGCTCGCGCTCGATCGCGATCGCGCTGTGCCTGTTCGCGCTGGTGGTGCTGTTCTACGCCGTGACGCTAGTGAAGGGGCCGGGCATTCTGGTGCGGCCGCTATGACGGCAGCACGAAAGGAAAAAGCCAAATTGCGGCGTGACATAGCGGTGGCCGCGTCCTGCGGGGTGTTCGTCGCGGCGATGGTCGGCGCGGCCTACGCCGCGGTGCCGCTGTACAACTGGTTCTGCCGCACCACCGGCTTTGCCGGCACCACGCAAGTCTCGCAGCAGGCGCCCGCCAACGTGCTACCACGCACGGTTAAAGTGCGCTTCGACGCCAATGTGACGCCGGGCTTGCCGTGGCGGTTCGAGCCGGAGAAGACCGAGATCACCGTGCATATCGGCGAAGTGACGACCGCCTATTACAAGGTTATCAATGAGGCGGCACGCGAAACGTTGGCGCAGGCGTCCTACAACGTGGCGCCGCTCACCGTCGGAGCCTATTTTAACAAGGTCAACTGCTTCTGCTTCACCGAGCAACGCATGAAAGCCGGCGAGACGCGCGAGATGGCGGTGGTGTTCTATGTCGATCCTTCGATCGTCAAAGACGCTGACCAGAACGACCTGAACACCATCACGCTGTCCTATACATTCTACGCCTTGCGCGAACCGTCGCGGCCGGTGGCCGATGCAGCTTCGCCGGCGGGCAACAAACTCTGACGCGGAGACACCGACTATGGCGCAGGCCCATATCAAGCACCACGACTATCACCTGGTTGACCCGTCGCCGTGGCCGGCGGTCGGCGCCGTTTCCGCCTTCATCATGGCGTTCGGCGCCATCATGTGGATGCACCATTCGTTCGCCGCCGCGCCTTTGGTGTTCGGCGTTGGCGTGGTCGGCGTGCTCTACACGTTTATCGGCTGGTGGCGCGACGTGATCCGCGAGGCCGAATTCGACGGCTATCACACCCGCGTCGTGCAGATATCGCACCGCTACGGCATGATTTTGTTCATCGCGTCCGAGGTGATGTTTTTCGTCGCCTGGTTCTGGGCCTATTTCAACACCGCGCTGTTTCCCGGCGACGCGCATGAGGCGGGCCGGCTGGCTTTCACCGGCGGCATGTGGCCGCCGAAAGGTATCGAGACCTTCGACCCTTGGCACTTGCCGCTGCTCAATACGCTGATCCTTCTCACCTCCGGCACGACGGTCACCTGGGCGCATCACGCGCTGCTGGAAAACGACCGCCAGGGATTGAAGTGGGGCCTGATCCTCACCATCGCGCTCGGGCTGACCTTCACCTGCGTGCAGGCCTACGAGTATTCGCACGCCGCGTTCCACTTCGCCGGCAACATCTACGGCGCGACCTTCTTCATGGCGACCGGTTTCCACGGCGCCCATGTCATCATCGGTTCGGTGTTCCTGATCGTGTGCCTGATCCGCGCTATGCGTGGGCATTTCAGCCCGACGCATCATCTCGGCTTTGAATTCGCAGCCTGGTACTGGCACTTCGTCGATGTGGTGTGGCTGTTCCTGTTCGCCTGCATTTATGTGTGGGGTTCAGGCGCCGAAGCCGCCGTGCACAGCGCCCACTAACCGCCGCAAACACGGCTAAAAAGGGCGGCATCACAGCCGCCCTTTTTGTTGAGGCCGGGACTCGGAGATTTTAGCCCTGGGTCTCGCTTTCGCGGGGACGAGCAGAGAAAGCCTATGACGATGCCTCAGTCCCCGCCGCCGTTGCCGATCGCGCGAGGCTTGCGCGGCCGCTGTCCGCGCTGCGGCAACGGCGCGCTGTTCAAGGGTTTTGTCGCGCTACGCCAACGTTGCGACGGCTGCGGGCTCGATTATGGTTTCGCCGACGCCGGCGACGGTCCGGCGATCTTCGTGATGTTTTTCGCCGGCTTTGTCGTGGTGTTTTCCGCGCTGATTGTCGAAGTGCTGTATCAGCCGCCGTTCTGGCTGCACGCGGTGTTGTGGCTGCCGCTTATTTTGATTGTCACGCTCGGTCCGCTGCGGCCGATCAAGGGTCTGCTGATCGCGCTCCAGTATCATCACAAGGCCGCTGAAGGCCGGCTGGCGAAGGGAAGCGAGCCATGAGCGCGCGCCGGAGCGCCGTGCTCGACGCCACGATATTCGCGGCGACCGGCATTGCGATTTTGATTGGGCTCGGCATCTGGCAGCTTGATCGCAAGGCGTGGAAAGAAGACTTGATGGAAAAAACCGGCGCGCGGCTTGCCGCCGCGCCGGCCAATTTGCCGCCGCGCGAGCAATGGGCAAGGCTTGACCAGGCCACTAATGAATTCCGCCGCGTGACATTCCCCGCCGAGTTTCTC
>JBPCQM010000155.1:0-5626 GCA_050998115.1 Pseudolabrys sp.
TGAGTGTTCCGGCCTGTCCGGAAGTTAATCTTGAACCTTTCGGGTCGAGAGCGTCAGGGACAATTTCTTGCGAAACGCGCGATCGCGTTTCAAATGCCATTCGCGACTCATGGCGTGGCGGCGGCTCGCGCATTTTTCGCAATAGAGCAGCACCCAGGCGCGGCCGCGAGTCGAGCGGGCGCCCTTGCCGGCATTGTGCTGCGTGAGACGCCGCGCGACGTCGTTGGTCCAGCCGACATAAGTGAGCTTGCGGCCTTTGCTGATGCAGCCGAGCATATAGACGAAATTGTCCACGCGGGAGGCCTCGCCGCCAGGGACTTGATCAGCGCAGGCCCGACCAGCGGCCTTCAAATGTGCCAGTGGGAACAACCGGCTGGGCGCCGGCCAGCAAGCCGCCGCTCGGCGGCGCCGAGTAGGCCGAGCGCAATTCCGGCGCCGGCTTGGAAGCGTCGGCAGTCTGCGTCTTCGGCGCTTCGGCGTCGATGCGTGGCCGCAACTGCGGCGCGGCCGCTGCGCTGGCGACGCGGCTTGATTCGACCTTGTGCTTGATGGCCGCCGTGGCGGCATGCGCCACTTTGACGGCCGCATTCTTCGCGCGCGCGATCATGGTCGGTCGCGGCTGTGCGGGCGCGGCGCCGTTGGTTTCCGCCGGCCCCGTGGCGCCCTTCGAGCCGCCAAACAGTCCACCCAACAACCCAGTAACCGTGCCGGAGCGCGACGCCGGCGTTTCGCCTGCCTTTGGCTGCGGCGCGACGCTCGGCGCATTGGCTGCGACTTCGGGTGCTGCCGGAGGTTCGGCCGAAGCGATCTCGACCTGCTGCTTCGGCAACGTCGTTTGTACCGGGGGATTATTCGGCGTGCGCGGCAGCGCGCCCGGTGTTGCGGCTGCCGGGATGATGAGCTGACCGCGGCTGTCGGAGTCGCCGGTCGATATCGGGTTGAGCTTGGCGAGGAAAACCGGGTTCATGCCGCCGTCGATGCCGGCACGGCTGGCAACGACCGGTGCGCCGCGTCTGACCAGTTCGGCATATTGGGCGCCATCGCTGCGCTGGCGCTCGATAACGGCCGAGGCGATTTCCTTGTTGGTTTCATAGACCGGGCACTTGCCGGCCGGGCTGAAAGAAATCGGCCGCGACGCGTTTTCCGGCGTGGCAGCATCGAACACGTAACGCTTTTCGCAGACGTCGACCTTCGGCTGCTGGTGGCTGACTTCGAAATGGTCATAGCCGACCTTGATCATCTTCCAGAACGCCATGTGCGGGCTGTTGCGGTGCTTCGCCATGTTCACCGGCGTCATGCGGAACGGGTAGGCCTGCAATTGAAACGACTTCTGCCCGCCGAAAAACGACTCGCGCGCCAGCGCATAGATTTCCACGATCTGCTCGTCGGTCATCGCGTAGCAGCCGCGCGATGAGCAGTCGCCATGCACCATCAGCTCGGAGCCGGTGTGACCTAGGGAACGGTCATAGGCATTCGGGTAGCCGGTGTTGAAGGCGAGATAGTAATTCGAATTGGGATTCATGTGGCCGGGCGTGATGGTGTAGAAGCCCTCCGGCGCCTGGCGGTCGCCCTCCTTGACCTTGGGACCGAGATCGCCGGACCAGCGGCAGATCGGATAGGTCTTGAGTAAAGCGAATTGGCCGGTGCGATCCTGTTTCCAGACTTCGGCTTCAGCCTCCTCCTTGAACAGACGGACCAGGATCGGCGATCCCTTGTCCATCTGCTTCGCCTCGAACTCGGCGACCATTTTGTCGGAGAGGGGTGCCTGAGCGCGGCCGGTGGGTGCGATGCTGTCGGTGTCACAGCCGGCGAGACTAATCGCGGCGGCGACAGCCGCGGACACCAGCAGTGCTCGGACGACGGGACGACGGGTCAAACGCGAAACTCCCCCAGGTGCCTGGTATGGGGCCCTATTGAGCAATCGTTATCCATAAGATGTGGCTTTCGCAAGGCTGAAACGACCTTCGATTGCCGCCTGTAAGCCTATGGTGAAACAATGGTAAATGGGTCACGGGGTGCGAAAATCGCCTCCGATCCAGAAGGGCACACCCGGGAAACCCGCCACAGATCAAGGGCCGCCGGCGGGCTCGCCATTCAAGCCAGGGTGCGTCCCATCGCCAGGAACTTGTCCCGCCGCTGACGGCGCACCGCCGCGCGGCCCAACGAACTGAGGCCGTCGAAGGCTTGCGCGATCGCTTCGCCGGTTGCGGCCATCGCCGCCGCCGGGTCGCGATGGGCGCCGCCGGTCGGCTCGACAATCACCGTATCAACGATCCCGAAGCGCACCATGTCCTGGGCGGTGATTTTCATGTTGGTCGCGGCGTCCTGCGCCTTAGTGGTGTCGCGCCACAGGATCGAGGCGGCGCCCTCCGGAGAGATCACGGAATAGATCGCGTGTTCCAGCATCAGCACGCGGTTGGCGGTGGCGATGGCGATGGCGCCGCCGGAGCCGCCTTCGCCGAGAATCACCGCGACGTTCGGCACGCCAAGCGCCAAGCTGGCCTCCGTCGAGCGCGCGATCGCTTCGGCCTGGCCGCGCTCCTCGGCGCCGATGCCGGGATAGGCGCCGGCGGTATCCACCAGCGAGATCACCGGGATGCCGAAGCGGTCGGCCATCTCCATCAGCCGCGCCGCTTTGCGGTAGCCTTCCGGCCGCGCCATGCCGAAATTGTGCTTGATGCGGCTCTCGGTGTCTGAACACTTTTCATGACCGACCACGCAGACGCTGTCGCCGCGGAAACGGCCGAAGCCGCCGATGATGGCGTCGTCATCGCCGTATTTGCGGTCGCCGGCGAACGGCACGAAATTTGTGATCAACGCTGCGATGTAATCGAGGCAATGCGGCCGCTGCGGATGGCGCGCAACCTGGGTTTTTTGCCAGGGCGTCAGTTCGGCATAGAGCTCCTTGAGCGCCAGCGCGGCTTTGACCTCGAGCCGCGAGATTTCGTCGCCGACCGCGATCGCAGTGCCGGTTTCGGTCATCGCGCGCAATTCTTCGACCTTGGCTTCGAGTTCGGCAACGGGCTTTTCAAAGTCGAGATAGCTGCGCATTGGTGATGCTTTTCGTATAGATGAAGTCGGAAAAAATAAGCTGCTACTTGGTCGAAACTGGCCTTGGAGCGCCGCATAAGTCAACAAAACGAAATATTCGCTATCGGCCGGACTTCAGTCGCTCCGCCTCTTCTTCGGCGATTGTAAGCAGCGGTCCGAGAAACTCATGGGCGGTGCGCCAAAGAACATCGGCGCGAATATCCTGATAACCATGGCGGTAAATGTTTCCGGCACCTGCCATTTGGCTCCACGCGATCTGTGGATACCGATTTTTGAGTTCGTCTGAAAGACGGCGCGACGCTTTGGATATAATTTCGAGGCTGCGCGTCACCGCGTAAACAGTTTTGGTATCGTTCTGAAACTCGGCGAAAGACAGCCTGCTCACGAATTTGCGAGCCGGTGCGATATTCTGTGCGATATCAGACAAAGGGCCGAAGTCTGAGTTAGAACGCATAAATCGCGTCGCGCCCAGCAGGTTTCCGAACATACGATTTCAGCGCATCCCTGTCGACAACATCGACCGGGATCGGAAACAGGCTCTCGATGTACTTCACCAACCCCCGCGTAGGCGAAGAGATCCAACGTATTATCGGGGGCCAGCTCGATAAAAATATCCACGCCGCTATCCGGCTGCGCATCCCCATGCGCGACCGACCCAAAAAGCGCGGCATGACGTACGCCGCGAGAACGAAGCACGTCTTGATGCCGACGGAGTATGGTAATCGCAGTCTGTGAATCCATCGTCGCACCTTATCATTTCTGCAAGTTTGATTGAAGCCTGATATCTAGACGCGACAGGGCAACGCGGGGCTATTTATCCGTCAAAGGATGCAAATCGCGCACGAGGCTTTTCAGCCGCTCTTCCAGCACATGTGTGTAAATCTGCGTGGTCGAGATATCCGCGTGTCCGAGCAGCGTTTGCACCACGCGCAGGTCGGCGCCGTTGTGCAGCAGATGGCTGGCGAAGGCGTGGCGCAGCACATGCGGCGAAATCCGCGAGGCCTCGATGCCGCGGGACGCTGCGAGCGATTTGAGCTCACGGGCAAAGTGCTGGCGGCTGAGATGGCCGGCCTTGCCGAACGAGGGAAATAGCCACTTCGATTCCGCGTCACGTCCGGCCTGCTCGCGCAACTTCAGGTAATCGGCCATCGCGCGCCGCGCCGCGTCGTTGAGCGGCACCAGCCGTTCCTTGTTGCCCTTGCCGCGCACCACCAACATCGCCTGATCGCGCCGCGCCGCGGTGGCGGGTAGTGCGACCAGTTCGGAGACGCGCAAACCGGTGGCGTAAACGGTTTCGAGCAGGCACAGCAGCCGCGCCGCGCGCAGCTGTTGCGCCAGCGGCCGGCTCTCGTCATTCATCGCGTCGCGCGCCGCGGCGAGCAAGCCGTCGACCTCGGCGATCGACAACACCTTCGGCAGCGCGCGTGCGCGTTTCGGACCTTCGAGCACCGCGGCCGGGTCGTCCTTGCGGCGCTGTTCGGCATAAAGAAACCGGAATAGCTGGCGCACCGCCGACAGCCGCCGCGCCAGCGAGGACGTTTTGAAACCTTTGCCGGCGAGACGTTTCAGATATGCGCGCAAGTCATCGGTCGAGGCATCGCGCAGGCTGCGGCCGTGCGCGTGGAGATCGGCGGCAAGATCGGTGAGGTCGCGGCGATAAGCGTCCAGTGTGTTGACTCCGGCGCCACGCTCGGCCGCCAGCATGTCGAGGTACAGATCGATCAGCCGCTCGTCGGATGGCTTCATGCGAATCGTTCCGCACGAAGGTCTAGCGCGTCGGCCGGCTCCCGGGGAGGTCAGTTCGGCTTGGAGAGGCGCTGCTGCGGGATCGTGATGCTCATCTCGCGCTGCTTCGGCTGCACGAAATTGGCGAGCGCGAACATCGCGCCGTACGCAGCCCCGCCCAGAAGGCCGACAACCATGAGAAGGCGGATCAGGCTCGGCATCGTGGCGAACTCGAAGGCATTCCCGGGGAAAGTATACAGCGGTTCGGCCCAGAAAAGGGCGAAAGCCAAAATAAAGCAACCGCGCCGGGGATGCCGGTCGATGCGGCGAACCACCACGTTACCGGCCGGAACTGGCAAGGGCCGCGCGGTCGCGGTATATCCTTGCGCAAAATTGGGCTGAATGGCCACCTATTCGGCACCAGCCGGAACCGGATTAAGGATGAACGAGGCTGCCACGCATGACGCGGTTGTCGCGCCGCAAGAGGCCGCATTGCTCGCGGCGCTCGGGCGGCGCTCGATCGTGCTCGTCGGCATGATGGGAGCGGGCAAGTCCTCCATCGGCCGCCGCTTGGCACAGCGGCTCGGCGTCAGATTCGTCGATGCGGATGCCGAGATCGAAGCAGCGGCAGGCATGACCATCGCGGAGATCTTCAGCAGCTATGGCGAGCCCGACTTTCGCTCCGGCGAGGCCCGCGTAATCTCCCGGCTGCTCGACCAAGGCCTGCAGGTGCTCGCGACCGGAGGCGGTGCCTTCATGAATACCGAGACGCGCGCCGGCATCCGCCAGAAGGGCGTCTCGGTCTGGCTCAAGGCCGATTTCGAGGTGCTGGTGCGGTACGTCAAGCGGC
>JBPCQM010000072.1:0-4038 GCA_050998115.1 Pseudolabrys sp.
TCGGAAAACGAGCGCACCCGGGTCCAGATCATTCGCCTGGTTCCTGGCGAGCGGATCGTATTTCACCGCCACGTTCTCGATTATTTCTGGACCGCGGTAAGCGGCGGCCGCGGCCGCCAGCATGTGCATGGCGGCTCTACGGTGGAATACACCTACCAGCCCGGCGAGACCCGCCACGAGTCTTATGGTGCCGGCGCGTTCAAGGTGCACGACCTGGAAAATCTCGGCGAACGCGAGATGGTCTTCATGACCGTCGAGTTCAAGGACAGCGCCAACCAGCCGATGACGCTGCCCGCCAACGTCCGCCCGCAAGCCGCCGCGTAATTCTTCCGCGCTACGGCGTTGCACGGTTAGACTAGCCAAGCCGCGACCCTTGCTGCAAACTTGCCGTGCGAGGGACGATAAAAATTTCAAGAAATTCAGGGCGGCGCAGCGCCGATCCGGATCGTGGTTTGGGAGCGGCTTGGGAGCGGCTTGGGACCGGCATGGATTTTCCGTTTCAGTTGCTGCTCAACGCCATTGTCTCCGGCCTGCTGCTCGGCGGCTTTTATGCCGCGGTGACGTCCGGCATCTCGATCTCATTCGGCATGCTCGACATCGTCAACATCGCGCACCCCGCCTTTATCATTCTCGGCTCCTACATCGCCTATATTCTCGGCGTCAGCTTCGGCATCGATCCGATCGTCACCAGCATCCTGGCGATGCCAGTGTTCTACGCGCTCGGCTGCGCGATCTATCAGGTCTACTACGTCGCCTTCGAGCGCCGCGGCCAGGAATCGCTGCGCGGTCTGGCGTTCTTTTTCGGCGTGCTGTTCGTTACCGAGGTGATGCTGATTTTGGTGTTCGGCGTCGACTATCGCTACGTCGAGGCCAGTTATATCGGCCCCACCTTGCATTTCGGCACCATCGACCTGCCGCTGCGCATGCTGGTGCCGTGCCTGGCCGCGCTCGGCTTGTTCGGCGCCCTGCAGCTGTTCATCACTCATACTTTCACCGGCCGCGCGATTCTGGCGGTTTCGCAAGACCAGTTCGCGTTGCGCTTGATGGCGGTCGACCCGGTCCGCATCAAGCGGATCGCGTTCGGCGTCTCGATCGCGACCACCGCGGTCGCCGGGGCCCTTCTCATCATCATCCAGCCGGTCGAGCCCTCGGTCGGCCGCGAATATATCGGCCGCGTGTTCGCAATCTGCGTGCTGGGCGGGCTCGGCAGCCTGCCGGGCACGCTGATCGCGGCCATGTTGCTCGGCGTGGTGGAGAGTATCACCGCGACGTTTTACGGCCCCTCCTGGGCGCCGGCCGTGACGTTTGGCTTCCTGCTGCTGACGTTGGCGTTCCGTCCCTCCGGCTTGCTCGGACGCTAGGCCGTGCGCACGCCGACATTCATCCTGATCTCGCTTGCCGTCGCCCTTGCCGTGTTCCTATTGTTTCGCTACCCGCACAACGAATATCTGTTCGTCGCCGGTTATGTCGTTCTACAATACGTGGTGCTGGCAACCGCCTGGAATATTCTCGGCGGTTACACCGGCTACGTGAATTTCGGCTCGGCGGCGTTTTTTGCGATCGGGGTCTATAGCTCGGTTGCGCTGATCACCTTTGCGACCGTGATCGGCGAGTGGTTTCCGGAAAACATCGCGGCGATCCTCAATACGATATTTCCGCTGCCGATTCCCGTTCTTATCGTGGTCGCCGGCGTCATGTCCGGCCTGGTCGGCTTCGGCACCGGCTATCTAACATTGCGGCTGCGCGGAGCGTTCTTCGCCATTGCGACACTTGCGCTCGCCGTCGTGCTGCAGACGCTGGTCGTCAATTGGGACTTCGTCGGCGGCTCGAGCGGCGCCTACGTGATTCGGCCGGCGGAATTCCCGCTGCTCGGCAGCTACATGCAGTATTTGTTTGCGCTGATGCTGGCGTTGGCGGTTGCCGCGCTGGTCATTGCCCGCACCATCGAGCGCTCGCGCCTTGGGCTGGGCTTTGCCGCCATCCGCGACAACGAACTCGCCGCGGAAGCCTCCGGGGTGCCGACGCTGCGCCTCAAGCTGATCGCGACCACGTTGTCCGGCGCGTTGATGGGCATGGCCGGCGCGCCCTTTCCGTATTTCCTCGGCTTCGTGCAGCCGCAATCGGCGTTCGGCCTGGAATACGCGGTCAATTCGATCGCGATGCCGATGATCGGCGGCACCATGAACTGGATCGGGCCGCTGGTCGGCGCCGTTCTGCTCGGCACACTGCAGCAAGTCGCCACCGTGACGATCTCCTCGGCCGTCAACCTACTGCTGGTCGGCCTGCTGCTGATTTTCTTCGTGATCGCCGCGCCCAACGGACTGGTCGGGCTGGTGCAGGAACGGCTGCGCGCGTGGAGGCAAAAAAAATGACCGCGCTGCTGCAAGTCCGAGGTCTCGGCAAGCATTTCGGCGGCTTCGTCGCGCTGCAATCGATTGATCTCGAGGTGCAAGCCGGCGAACGGATCGGCCTGATCGGGCCCAATGGCTCGGGCAAGAGCACTTTGGTCAATTGCATTTGCGGGACGCTGCGCAACGACACCGGAAGCGTGCAGTTCGACGGCAATACCGTGGACAATTTGGCCGCCCACGAGCGCACCCACCGCGGCGTCTCGCGCAGTTTCCAGTTGCCGCGCCCGTTCGCCAGCCTGTCGCTGGCGGAGAACCTGCGGGTCCCCCTGCTCTATACCGTTCACCGCAGCGTCGGCCCGCTGCACGCCAATAGCGTCGACGACCGCTGCGCTGAATTGCTGCAAATGGTCGGCCTCGCCAACAAGGCACGGCACCTGCCGCGCGACCTTACCCAGGTCGAGATGCGCAAGCTCGAACTGGCGCGCGCGATGGCGGCGGAGCCGAAACTGCTGATCGCCGACGAATCGATGGCGGGGCTGTCGTATTCGGAGATCGGGGAAATCCTGGCGCTGCTGGTGAAGCTGAGCGAAAGCGGCGTCACTGTGATCCTGATCGAGCACATCATGAGCGCGGTGATGAGCTTCTCGCAGCGTCTGGTGGTGCTGGTCACCGGCAAGAAGATCGCCGACGGCAAGCCGGAAGCCGTGGTGCGCGATCCCGACGTGGTGAGTGCGTACATTGGCAAATAGCAGCCCGAACAACTTGACCAGCAGCATCACCATCGAAGGCGTGAACGCCGCCTACGGCGCGGTTCGCGTGATCGAGGATGTCTCGCTCAAGGTCAACGCCGGCGAGACGGTGGCGCTGCTCGGCACCAACGGCAATGGCAAGAGCACGCTGATGAAATGCGTGATGGGGATCGTGCGCCCGACCGCCGGCCGCATCGTTGCGGAAATCGACGGCGAAAAGCATGACCTAATCGGCCGCAGCACCGAGCAGATCGTCGATCTCGGCATCGCGCTGGTGCCGGAGGGCCGCCGGCTGTTTCCCAAGCTGACCGTCGAGGAAAATTTGCTGCTCGGCGCCTTCCGCAAAAAGGCGCGCGCCCAGATCAAGCCCAACATGGCGTTCTGCTTCGACGCCTTTCCGCGGCTCGCCGAGCGGCGCAAGCAACTGGCAGGCTCCATGAGCGGCGGCGAGCAGCAGATGCTGGCGCTGGCCCGCGCGCTGATGCTGTCGCCGCGCATCTTGCTGGTGGACGAGCCGTCGGTCGGGCTGGCGCCGCAACTGGTGAGCCGCACCATCGATGCGATCAAGCAGCTCAAGGACCACTACCACCTCACGGTGCTGATGGCGGAGCAGAACTTCGTGCAGGCGGTCCGCATCGCCGACCGGGGCTACGTCATCGTGCACGGCAAGATCGCTTTCGAAGGCCGCTCGGCCGATGAACTCAACAACAACGACCTGATCCGCAAATTCTACCTGGGGATGTAACTTCCCTTGCCCCGGAAGCGGCGCAGCACGAAGCGATTGCGAAGTGGTGCTCCGCTGATTCGGGGCCGCCCAAATTCTGAATATCGAAAGGTCCCGGTTCTGCAGCGCAACGTTTCCCCCTTCGCTGCGCCCTGACAAAAAAAAAAAACAGCGCGGGAGACACACGCGCCATTTCGTGTTTGAACTCCGAACG
>JBPCQM010000140.1:0-6630 GCA_050998115.1 Pseudolabrys sp.
GTGTCCTGGCTGGCGCCGCCGTGAAACGCATAGCTCATGGCCACCAGCGGGCCGGATTTGTCCTGCACCAGCCACGCTTCGATGCCGGACGGACTGACGATGCGCTCGACGTTCATCGCCTGCGCGACCGGCGCGGCTAGCGCAAAGCTGAGCGCCGCCGCAATAAAAAACAGCGCGCGAGCCATCATGATCGCTTCTCCACCACCCGCGGGCTGGTATCCTTGATGAGGTAACCGGTGACCGAACGGCGCTTGTCGAGCCAATGCCGCGCCGCGTCCTGAACCTGCGTCGCGCTGACCGCCTTGATGCGGTCGGGCCATTGCAGCACATCCTCAACTTTGGAGCCGGTGGTCAGCGCCGCGCCATACCAGCGCGCCAGCGCTGCCTGGCTGTCGCGGGTGTAGACGGCGTCGGCAATCAGCCGGGTCTTGGCACGTTCCAGTTCTTCCGCCGAAATGCCCTTGGCGATCAGAACGGCAATCACGTCGTCGACGCCGCCTTCAAGCTGCGGCAGCGTAACACCCGGCCGCGGCGAGGCGTGGACGCCGAACTTGTTCATGTCGAGCGCGCTGCCCTGGTACCAGGCGCCGGCACTGACGGCGACGCCCTGCTCCACCACCAGCGCGCGATAAAGCCGGCTGTTTGAGCCGGCGCCCAGGATGTGGGCCAATACTTCGAGCGCCTCGGATTCGCCGCGTTGCGCGGTGGCGAAGGAGGGCACCAGATAGTCGCGGCTGAGTGACGGTTGCTCGACCCGCGGATCGGCCAGCGTCAGCGAACGCGCCGCGGCGGGCGGCGGTTCTTGCGGGCGAAGGCGCGGGCCAATATCGGAGCGCCGAGCCACCTTGCCGTAGGTGTCCTCAACCATCGCGTGGACCTTGTCGGCATCGACGTCGCCGGCGATCACCACGATGGCGTTGTTGGGCCCGTAAAAGCGCTTGTAAAATGCCAGCGCGTCATCGCGGCTGAGCTGCTCCATCTCGTGACGCCAGCCGATCACCGGTTTGCCGTAGGGATGGTTGAGAAACAGCGCGGCGTCGATCTGCTCGCCAAGACGCGCGCCGGGATTGTTGGCGACGCGCTGATTTTGCTCTTCCAGGATGACGTCGCGCTCCGGCAATACGACCTGGTCGGTCAGCACCAGCCCGGTCATGCGGTCGGCTTCGAATTCCATCACCGTCCTGAGCTGGTCGGCCGGCACGCGCTGGTAATAGCCGGTGTAGTCGCTGGCGGTGAAAGCGTTTTCCTGCCCGCCAATGGTCGAGACGACTTGCGAGAAAAGTCCGGCCGGGTTTTTAGCCGTGCCTTTGAACATCAGATGTTCGAGGAAATGCGCCAGCCCGGATTTGCCGGGCGTCTCGTCGGCGGCGCCGACCTTGTACCAGATCATGTGCGTTGCGACCGGCGCGCGATGATCGGGGATCACCACCAGTTCAAGACCGTTCGGCAACGTATAGTGGGAAACGGTTGGGCCGGTCGATTGCGCCCAAGCGGACGTTAGGACGGCGCCGGAGATCGCCGCAAAGACGCACAGGCCGGCCACGAAGCTGGCTGAGGCGGCGCGCACATAAATCGGTGATGACATTCTTATTGTTGGTTTCGTCAGAGACCGGCCGCCGCCATTCCGGTCTGATTGAATTCGAGCTTCGTCTAGTTCTGCTGTGTCCCGTGTTCAACTTTATAATCGGTGGGCTTGATCGGGGTGAGGTCCTTGCCGAGGCCGTAAGGTGCGGCCGGCGACGGCGTCTGATAGCCGGCCGGCGGCTCAGTCAGGCTGGCGCGCGGCGGCTCGCTGGTGAATTTCCCGATCTCTGCGCCGCCGTTGTTCGTCGTCTTGAACATGCCGAACAGACCGCCGCTGTAGCCCAGTTCCGAAGGCTTCAGCACCCGCCCGATGTCGTTGTCGCTGGCGCCGCTATTGGCGTTCCGGCTGACCGTGGAGGTCCGCCGGGAAGTCCGGCTGAATTTGCGGCCGGGCGTCATCTGGTCGGGACGCAACACGCGGGCTTGCTCGTCGAAGGCATCCGACCCTTTGCTGAGCTTCTCGAGTTCGTCTTTTTCTTTCTTCGCCTTGAGTTCGGGGTCGACCGGCCAGGCCGGATTGTTCTCGACCGAGGCGCGCTCCGGCGCCGGCAGATCGCGCCGCGGCGGCACTACCAGCGGCGAGCGTTCGCGGTAATCAATGGTGGGTTCGCTGCCGTTTCGCAGGCCGAGGCCGTGCATCACGGTGCTGAGAAAACTGTCGTCGTCGGCGCGCGCCGTGCTTGGCGCAGCCACGCCGGCCAAGCAGGCCAGCGCGCAACCGAGGGCGAGACGTCGCAGCAAAACCCGATTCGACGAAATCGTCACTCTCATACGCATTTGGCCCTCTCCGGCCAGCCCATACGTCCCAGTCGCCCTGTGATCTTGCCTTGGATCAGGGCGCTTTTGCGGCATGACCCCCGAATAGCGACTCATATAGCAAGCCCACAACCCCGGCAACGATGGCTACATCAGCGAGGTTAAAAACATACCAGTTAAACCGCCAATTCGCGGTAGAGACGTGAAACAGCACGAAATCCGCCACCCAACCGTAAGCCAGCCGGTCGATCGCATTGCCCACTGCGCCCCCGATAACCAGCCCCAGGGATAGCGCGGTTAATCGCGAGGCGGCCCGCGACAGCCACAGCCAGAGCACGGCAACCGCCAGCACTTTGAACGCCAGCAGCACCCACTGGCCGAGCGGGCCGTTCTGCTGCAACAGGCCGTAGCTGATGCCCTTGTTGCGGGTGAGAACGAAATCGACAAAGGGCAGGACGCGCACGACGCCGCGCGCGGCGAGGTTATAGATGAACAGCAGGTAGACCTTGCTGAGCTGGTCGAGCAAGCAAACGCTCGCCGCCGCGATCAGGCCGATGCGGGTGAAAGGGCCGTGGAGATAGTCGCGCGCTTTCATCACTTCTTCTTGTCATCACCGGGCTTGTCCCAGTGATCCCGCTTAGACTGGCACTGTGCATCCCTGAACGGGATTGCCGGGTCAAGCCCGACAATGACAGTCAGCGACGCGCCGCGTCCCATTCGCGGAGCGCCCTGGCGTCGCGCGGCGTCACGTCCGGGTAATCCGGATCGTCGCCGACGCTGCCGAGAATTTTCCACGACCGGGCGCATTTCTTGCCTTCGGCCAGACCAACTTCAACATAGACAGACGGAACGCTGGGGATATGGAAAATACGTTTCCATCTAGGCGCCAATTGCGCGGCCTCATTGAGATAAACATCTTTGCTATCAACAAACTCCAGCGTGGCATCGGAGGTGATGCAAATCTCTGCCATATCGACCGTCGACAAAATTTCGAGCAACGCGGCATCATCGACGAGAATTACAGGATGCGCTTCAAGCGATGATCCTATCTCCTTGGCTGCGCGCGCTAGTTCGAGAGCGCCCGTGACGGTGCGCCTCGCATCGCGCACCTTACGCCATTTCTCGGCGAGCGCGTCGTCACGCCAGGACGAGGGTACGTCGGGAAATAATTCGAGGTGCACCGACGGCGCATCGGCGCCATAGCGCGACATCCAGGATTCTTCCGCGGTGAAGCACAGCATCGGCGCCAGCCACGTCACCGTACAGCGGAACAGGTGATCGACAACGGTGAGCGCGGCCTTGCGTTGCGTCGAGGAAATCGGATCGCAGTACAGCGAGTCCTTGCGGACGTCGAAATAGAACGCCGACAGATCGGAGGTCATGAAGGCGGCCAGCGTGGCGAAGATTCGCTTGTAGTCGAATTTCGCGTAAGCCTCGCGGATCAGCCCGTCGAGTTCGCTGAGCCGGTGCAGCATCAGTCGCTCCAGCTCCGGCATCTTGCCAAGCTCGATGCGGTCTTCCTCGCGGAAATGCGCCAGCGACCCCAGCATCCAGCGGATGGTGTTGCGCAGCCTGCGATAGGTGTCCGCGGTGGTCTTGAGGATCTCCGCCCCGATGCGCAGGTCGTCGGCATAGTCCGATGCGCAGACCCACATGCGCAGGATATCGGCGCCGGATTGCTTGATGACGTCCTGAGGCGCCACGACGTTGCCAAGCGATTTCGACATCTTGCGGCCGTCCTCGGCCTGCACGAAACCGTGAGTCAGCACGATGTCGAACGGCGCGCGACCGCGCGTGCCGCAGCTTTCCAGCAGCGACGATTGGAACCAGCCGCGATGCTGGTCGGAGCCTTCCAGGTACATCACGGTATCCGGCCCGCCGTCGGCCTTGCGCGCGATGCCGGCAAGCTGCGGAAAATGCTTGGGGTCTTCCAGCACGAAGGCGTGAGTCGAGCCCGAGTCGAACCATACGTCGAGAATGTCGTCGACCTTCTGCCACGGCTCGTTGGCGAGCGGCCCAAGGAAGCGCTCGCGCGCGCCCTCCTTGTACCAAGCGTCGGCGCCCTCTTGCTCGAACGCCGCGCCGATCCGCTGGTTGACCGCTTCGTCCTTCAGGATGGTCGCCGAGCCGTCCGGATTTTCCCGCACGAACACCGCGATCGGCACGCCCCAGGCGCGCTGGCGCGAAATCACCCAATCGGGCTTCGAATTGACCATGCCGTTGATGCGGTTTTCGCCCTGCGGCGGCACCCATTGCGTCGCCGCGATGGCCGCCAGCGCGCGATCGCGCAGCGTGTCTCCACTCGTCATTGCGGGGCGCGCCGAAGGCGTGAGCCCGGAATCCATATCCCCAGCGTTGCGGAATATGGATTCCGGGCCCGACGCTTCGCGTCGTCCCGGAATAACGGGAAGGGAAAACTCCTTATCCATCGCGATGAACCCAGCAGGGTCGGGTTTACCCGACCCGTCCGCGATGGATTTATCCATCGCGATGAACCATTGCGGCGTGTTGCGGAAGATCACCGGCTTCTTCGAACGCCACGAATGCGGATACTGATGCTTGAGGCGCGAGCGCGCGATCAGCATTTGCGCGTCAATCAGCGCCTTGATCACCGCCTCGTTGGCGTCGCCCTTCTCGCCCTTGTCGTTGAGGACGCGCTTGCCTTCGAAGCCGGGCGCCTGCGCGGTAAAGGCGCCGTTTTCGTCGACAGTATATGGGATCGCGCTGTTGATGCCGCGCGCCTCCAGCGCGCGCGCGTTCAAGGTCCAGACCTCGAAGTCCTCGCGGCCGTGACCCGGCGCGGTGTGGACGAAGCCGGTGCCGGCGTCATCGGTGACGTGCTCGCCTTCGAGCAGCGGCACCGCAAAATCGTACCCGCCTTTGGATTTCAATGGATGGTCGCAAACAATACCGGCAAGCACGGCGGCGGACATGCCGCCAAGGCGCTCATGCCCAGCGACTCGCGATTGCTTGAAAACGTCGCCCGCGAGCTTGTCGGCGAGGATGAAAAGATCGCCGGCCTTGGCCCAATTGTCGGTTGCCGCGTCCGTCACCTTATAAAGGCCATAGCCGATCTTGCCGGAGTAACTGATGGCGCGGTTGCCGGGTAGCGTCCACGGCGTCGTCGTCCAGATCACGACGCTCGCCTTTCCGGGCAGATCGAAGGCCGCCGCCACATCGGACTTGTTGCCGCCTTCCAGCGCGATATCCCGCACCGGAAACTTCACCCACACCGTATCTGAGGTGTAGTCCTCATACTCGACCTCGGCCTCGGCAAGCGCGGTCTTCTCTACCACCGACCACATCACCGGCTTCGAGCCGCGATACAGCGTGCCGTTCGCCGCGAACTTCATCAGCTCGCGCGCGATCTGCGCCTCGGCCGGGAAGCTCATCGTCGTGTAGGGATGCGCCCAGTCGCCTTCGACGCCGAGCCGCTTGAATTCCTCGCGCTGCACGTTGAGCCAGTGCGTCGCATAGGTGCGGCATTCATGGCGGAACGCGATCATCGCCGCGGAGTTTCTCAGGTCCGGCTTCGGCTTGCCCTTGGCGCGGTAGTTCTCCTCCTCGATCTTCCATTCGATCGGCAGGCCGTGGCAGTCCCAGCCCGGCACGTAGTTGCTGTCGAAGCCGAGCATCTGCTGGCTGCGCGTCACCACGTCCTTGAGCACCTTGTTGAGCGCGGTGCCGATATGGATGTTGCCATTGGCGTAAGGCGGGCCGTCATGCAGCACGAATTTCGGCCGGCCCTTGGCCGCCGTGCGCATCTTTTCGTAGATGCCGAGCTTTTCCCAGCGCTTGAGCAACTCCGGCTCGCGGGCCGGCAGCCCGGCGCGCATCGGGAAATCCGTCTGCGGCAGGAACAGAGTCGCGCTGTAGTCTCGAACGGAATCGGTCATGGGTTAATCCGGAAAGAAGTGGCGCTGAAACGGCGGTTCCCGGAACCTCCGCCGACCGGACGGTCAGGCGGAAGCCGGGCCAGTAATCCGCCGGCCGGTCCCGATCATTATCAGTACGCGCGTCACCATGGCGCGCTTCCTATCACCCTTGACATGCGGGCGCCATAGGACTATATTCCACGTGTCTTGTCCGCCGAGGGCGCTCTCATGAGGCGTCGTGACAGCGGGGCAGGATGCGGCGCCCGCGGGCGTGGTTCGCAGCCACGCACTCGGGAGGCCCCGGGACCCGACCGGGCGGCATTACGACCGCTCTGCGAGGAGCTCGCTGTATTGGCCGGTAAAGGAGCCGGTTCAAGAAGCGCGGACCCGAGGCCCGAAATCGCCGCCAATGGAG
>JBPCQM010000143.1:0-40223 GCA_050998115.1 Pseudolabrys sp.
CGTCCCCGCGAAAGCGGGGACCCAGAGCGATCGCCTTCACTTCGGTGTTGGAATTCTGGATTCCCGCTGGCGCCTGTGCTCGGGCCGGCCGAGGCCGGACCCGAGTGCGGGAATGAGCGGAGTTTGGAGCGCTACTACAACCCGACGAAATCCTTGATCGCCGCAAGGAACGCCTCCGGCTGCTCCAGCGGCGGGCAGTGACCGCAGCCCTTGAGCTCGACATATTTTCCGTCCGGTATCTTGTCGGCGACGATCTTGTTGAGCGCCGGCGGCGTCGCCTGGTCGAATTCGCCGCATAACACAAGCGTCGGCACTGCCAGCCGATGCAGCAGCGGCACCAGGTCAGTTTCCTGCAAGACCTTGCAGGCTTGCTGAAATGCCTTGGGGTCGATGCCCAGCAGAGCTTGCTTGCGCTCCTCGACCTTGCCCGGATTGGCGGCGAGGTAAGCCGGCGAATAGACGCGCTTCGCCGCGATCTCGGCGACCGCCTCAAGCCCGCTCTCCGCCACCTTGTCGGCCATCGCCGCGAAGGCCTTGCGGCCTTCCTCGGGAAATCCGGCGGCGGCATCGCTGATCACCAGTTTGGCGATCATCTCCGGATGCGCCAGCGCGAAGGCGAGCGCCACCGTGCCGCCAAACCCGTTGCCGAGCAGAATGGCGTCGCTGCCGATCCGCCATTCCTGGAAGCCATCCTCGATGCGCGCGACATAGGCATCCATCAGTGCCGTAATCGCCGGCTCCGATCCATGAAAGCCCGGCAGGTTGATCAGTGTGACGCTGAATTTCTTGGCGAGCGCCGGTAGCACCGGATCGAAGGCGTGGCGGTCCGCCAGCAGCGAATGCAGCACGACCAGATCGCGCCCAGGTTTATCGGCTTGCCCCGTCTGCACCGCGGTCAGCGCGCCGTGTCCGGCGGTCAGCGTTCGCATTTCCATGCTCGTCTCCTCGGCATTGCGTTGGCGGTTTGCGTCAACGATATCAGGCCAATCGCGTTCCACGCTCACCCCGGGCCCGGCCGCGCGGCAGCGGAAAACCCCGTATCGCCTTGCTTTATTACCTGTGTAAGATGCCCGCCGAAAAGACAAAACCGCGGGAGGGAGATCTATGTCAATCCGGGAAATGGCGCCGGTTGTCGCGGCGGCTTGCGCCGTAACGCTGGCGCTGGCGGGCGGCGCGACGGCGCAGACCTACGGCTTCGCTACCATGCAGCCGGGCACGCTCAACCACACCTCCGCCACCGCGGTCGCCAAGGTGCTGAAGGAAAAAGCCGGCATGAATGTGCTGGTCCAGCCGACCGCCGGCGAATCCGTATTGATCCCGCTGGTCAGCCGCGGCGAGGCCGAATTCGGCATCGCCAATATTTTCGAGGTTCTCGCCGCCAAGACCACCAGCCCGAATATCCGCCTGATCGGCTCGCTGCATCAGTTGCGCGGCGCGTTCTGGGTCCGCAAGGACACCGCGATGAAAACCATGGCGGACCTCAAAGGCAAGCGGGTCGGTCTCGGCTATTCCGCCATGCGCACGATCGATCCGCTGGTCAAGGCGATGCTGGCGACCGGCGGGCTGACCGAGAAAGACGTGACGCCGGTGCTGATCCCCAACGTGATCCGCGGCGCCGACGATTTCGCCTCCGGCGCCGCCGACATGTTCTTCTTCGCGTTCGGCGCGCCAAAAGTGCGCGAGGTTGACGCCACGGTCGGCGGCATCCGCGCGTTGGAAATCCCGGAAAGCGGAATGGCGGCCGCCAAGAAAATCGTGCCGGAAGGCTACCTGTCGCCGGCGGCGCCCAATCCGTTTTTTGTCGGCGTCGACCATCCAATGGGCGTTTACACCTGGGACAACATGATCTTCGCCAGCTCCAAGGTGAGCGACGCCGACGTGTATAAAGCGATCGAGACATTGGAGGCGAACAAGGCCGACCTGGTGGCTATCCAGCCGGCGCTGCGCGACTTCAGCGCCGCCGCGCTCTACAAGAAATATGACCTGCCCTATCACCCAGGCGCCCTGAAATATTTCAAGGACCACAATATAGAAGCCAAAGCACTGCAGTGAGCGAGGTTCACGCCGAAACCGGACCGGAGCGGCCTGCCGTTTCGCCGGCAGCCGCGCGGTGGACCGATATTTTTCAGGCGGCGATGCTCATTTGCGTCGTCGGCTGGGTTCTTGATTTCCCGCGCCGGCTGCTCGGCATCTCGCTCTACACCGAGCAGCTGCTCGCCGTGTGCCTCGGCCTGGCCCTGGCGATCTCCTTCATCAACGGGAAATTTCCGCAGCGCTGGATCGGTTGGGCCGGCGCGATCCTGGCGCTGGCGATTTGCGGCTACATCACCGCGCGCTACGAGGCGCTGACGACCGAAATCGCCGAACTGCCGACCGAAGGCATTGTTGGCAGCGCGATCCTGATCTTGCTGGTGCTGGAAGCGACGCGGCGCACGGCCGGCGGCGTGATGGTTGCGATCATCCTGACCATATCGGCCTATGTTTTCATCGGGCCGCACATGCCGGGCGACTTCGCCACCCGCGCGGTGTCGCCAGAACGCCTGCTGGTTTATTACGGCCTCGACGTCAACGGCATGATCGGCTCGATTCTCGCAGTGGCCGTGCTGATCGTCATCCCGTTCACGCTGATGGGCCAGGTGCTCGGCCGCACCGGCGGCGCGGCCTATTTCGCCGACTTGGCGATGTCCGGCATGGGTAATTTTCGTGGCGGTGCCGCCAAGATCGCGGTGTTCGGTTCGGCGCTGTTCGGGCTCATTTCGGGCGCGGCGGTGAGCAACGTGATGGCGGTCGGCATCGTCACCATCCCGCTGATGTCGCGCTCCGGTTTTTCCCCGACGCGCGCGGCGGCAATCGAATCGGTCGGCTCGACCGGCGGGCAGTTGATGCCGCCGGTGATGGGCGCAGCCGCGGTCATCATGGCGGAGTTCCTGCGGGTACCGTACAGCACGGTGTGCCTCGCCGCGGCGATTCCAGCGATCCTCTACTACGCCGCGCTGTTCATTCACGTCGATCTTGAAGCCGCCAAGCACAAGATCGGCGCCGCGCAGGTCGAGAACATGCCGGCCTTCGGCGAAGTGGTGAAATCGGGCTGGCACTTCCCGACCCCACTTGCCTTCCTGATCGCGACTTTGGCTTGGCCGGAATATTTCCAGATCCCGATCGAGCGCGCGGCGATCTATTCGACCGGCATTTTGATCGTGTTGTGCCTCACCTTCGGCTATCGCGGCACGCGCGTGACGCCGCGCCAGATGCTGCGCGCCATTCTCGACACCGGACGCGCCGCGCTCGACATCGTGTTGATCGGCGCCGCCGCCGGCATGGTGGTCGGCGCGCTGAGCATTTCCGGGATTTCTTTCGGACTGACGCTTCAACTGATCACGCTGGCCGGCGGCAACCTCTTCATCCTTTTGCTGCTCACCGCCATCATCAGCATCATCCTCGGCATGGGCATGCCAACGGTGAGCGTCTACGTGCTGACCGCCTCGCTATTGGCCCCCTCCATCATCAAGCTCGGCGTCTCACCGATGGCGGCGCACATGTACGTGATGTATTTCGGCATGCTGTCGATGATCACGCCGCCGGTGGCGATCGCGGCTTATGCCGCCGCCAATATCGCGCGGGTGTCGGGCTGGACCACCGGCTGGACTGCGGTGGTGGTCGGCTGGAGCACGTTCTTTATCCCATTTTTGTTCGTCACCGAACCGAGCATGCTGTTCGACGACACCTGGCTGTCGATAGCGTGGAATTTTTCACGCAACATCCTCGGCATCTTCGTCGGCACGGCCGCCATCGTCGGCTATTGCCTTGGACCGCTGTCGCTGCCCGGGCGCCTGATTTTCGGGCTGGCCTCGATCGCGATTCTTATTCCGCAGCACGTGTTTCCCGGCGCCGATATTATGGACTGGGTCGGGCTCGGCGCCGCCGCGCTCGGCCTCGGCCTGCACTACCTGCAAACGCGAGCGGGGCGACCGAAAGCCGCCCCGCTGGTTAGGCCTTAGCGTGCGAGATCAGTTGCCTTCGCGCCAGATGCCGAGCGATTCCTGGGCCGGGCGGTCCGAGATCGAAAACAGCACCGCTTCCTCCGCCGCGTTGTGCTGGTAGCGCTTCCACGGCGGCACCACGAAAACGTCGTTGACGCCCCAGGCATAGTCCTTGCCGTCGATGGTGGTAGCGCCTTTGCCCTCGGCGACGCAGAAGACCGCGCCATCCGTCGAGCGATACGGCTCGCCCTTGAAGCCCTTCGGCAGCAACGCGAGATGCGCGCCCATGGTCGGCAAAATCGGCCCGCCATTGATCGGATTGGCGTAACGCACCCGCGCGCCATGGCTTTTGTGCAGGTCGCCGGATTTCTTCAACCGCTCGAGGATCGGCCGCATCTTTGAATACGGATAGTTGATGACCGGCGAGCGGTTGAGATCGGCCGGCGCGCCGTCCGGCAGCACGCCGGAGGCGTAGCGCTCGAATGAGTCGCCGTCCTCGTGATTGACGTTTTGCATCTTCTCGTCAAAGTGCGAGGCGAACGACGCCTGGAAATGATTGACGGTCGGCATGTCGAGCACGTCGAGCCACATCACCGGCTCCTTGCCCGGGTTGCCGTGATCGTGCGGCGCCCAGTTCGCGGTGATGATGAAGTCGCCGTGCTCCATCTGCGACTTTTCGCCTTCGACCGCGGTATAGGCGCCCTTGCCCTTGAGCACGAAGCGGATCGCGGAGGCGACGTGCTGATGCGCGTCGGCGATCTCGCCCGGCATGATGAGCTGGATGCCGGCGAACAGCGAATTGGTGATGCGCGACTGGCCGGGCTCGCCGGGGTTTTCCAGCACCAGCACGCGGCGCTCCGCTTCCTCGGCGGTGATGACGTCACCGGCTTCCAGCATCAGCCGCTCAACGTCGTTGAATTTCCATACCGCCGGAACGTATTGCGTCTTGGGTTCCGGCGTCACCAGGCCCTGAAGCACTTCCCAGAGCGGCGCCATGTGATACTTCGAAATCTTGTCGTAATACGCTTGCCGCGCTCCGGTAATGTTATGTTTGTTGCCGGCTGCCGGCGTATCGATTGCAAGCGTCATGGGTATTCCTCCATCGATTTTCGATTTGCAGCCACTATAGCGCAGGTTGGCGGGAGCTAAAACGCGTATAAAACCCTGCATAGCAGCTATCGAGGTTCACGGCAGTGGCCACGCTGACGCAAAAACTGGTTCCCGGCATTGTCGGCATATCGACCTATGTCGACTTCGCCTATCAGCGGGAAATGCAGCTCGCCGCGGTCGCCACAGCCGGCACCGGCGGCCCGATCAACCAGTTGCGGACGGTAACGGTTACGCTCGATTTCAACCTGCTGGTGGCGAATTTGCAGGCGAAAAAGCGCGACGCCGCCGAGGAACAGGTCGCCGCGGCGGTTCAAACGCTGCAGATCGCCAACGCCGATTTCGTCGTCGTGACCTCGGGCACTACCAGCACCTTGACCAGGCTCGCCAGGCAGCGCGTATCGATCCCGTTTCTTGACCTCGCAGCTGCCTGCTTCAAGCCGGACTGTCCTGCCGGACCGACCGGGCTGCTTTCGACCAGCTTGGCCGCCGCGGGCGGGCTTTTTCAGGCTGCGGCAAAGCCGCATGGGGCGGCGGTCATCATCCCATCGCCGGAAACGGCGAAGGCTGTCGACGCCGCGATCTTCGGCGAGTTGGTGCACGGCGCGGCGTCGGGGCCTTGCATGCAGGTCTTTCGCAGCGCCATTGACGAACTCACCGCCGCCGGAGCGAAGTCGGTCATTCTCGGCAACACCGACCTCACCCTCATCGCCGATGACCTGCAAAGATCCAGCACCGTGCCGCTGATCGATTCAACGCGCGCCCACGCGCGCGACGCGGCACGCGCCGCGCTGTCCGGCCAGCTTTAGGTATTGATCGAACCGCCGTCGACCGCGATGGTCTGCCCGGTGATGAAATCGCTGTCGCTCGAGGCCAGAAACACCAGTGCGCCCAACAAGTCCTGCGGATAGCCGTCGCGCTTGAACGCGCGGCTGTTGCGCACCGGCGCCCGCATCTCGTCGTGATGCTCGGTGTTCTCGATCCCGGTATCGGACAGGATCAGCCCGGGCGCCAGCGTATTGACCGCGATGCCGAACTCGCCGAGCTCGCGCGACAGCGCGCGGGTGAACGACACGATGGCGCCCTTCGACGTCACGTAGTGCAACATGTGCGGGATGCCCTTGTAAGCGGTGCCAGACGCAATGTTGATGATCTTGCCGCGCTTGCGTTGCTTCATGTGCGGCGCGACGTGCTTCACCATCAGGAACGGCCCGCGCACATTGACCGCCATTACCTGATCCCACAGCGCGGTGTCGATCTCGGTCATCTTGACCGGCGATAGCTTGGCGTAGAGCGCCGCGTTGTTGACCAGGATGTCGATCTGTCCGAAGCGCTCGATAGTTTGCGTCACCAGTTTCTTCACCGCCTTCTCGTCGCTGACATCGAAGGTCGTGCTCGCGACCGAATTGGCGCCGGACGTTGCGGCGATCTCGTTGGCGAGGTCGTTGCCGTCCGCGATGTCGGCGATCATTACCTGCGCGCCTTGTGCGGCCAGCGCCTGCGAATAGTAACGGCCGATGCCCTTGGCGCCGCCGGTGATGATCGCTACTCGTCCCTCAAGCCGCGCCATTGGCTTTCCTGCTCGTCGTCAAGGCGAGATCGCCCTGGCCTTCGAATATGTTTATCAAATCTATACCTCGATCCCAACGACGCTGTCCGCCATTGCGCGCGGCAGCGAACTCGGCCCAAGATTGCACAAAGATGCAGACCCGGCCACAACCGTCAGGCGGCTGAAATCGATGAGGGAGGATTCGATGACAGGTAATCTCATGTCGGTCGGCCTGACCACCGGATACCGGGAAGCCGAGGACATCATCGCGTCCGGCAAGGCGGCCATAATCGCGCTAGGACGCGGCGCGATGCACGACCCGCGCTGGCCGCTGCACGCGGCGGAACGGCTTGGCGTCGATATTCGCTGTGCGTCGCGGATGCTGGCAAGCCACTCCAAATTGCGCCCGAACCGAACCGCGCCGCCGGCGTGACATGCCGCTGTCGGCGCGCCCCTACGCGGCAAAGAAATTTGCCACCGTCAACGGCAAGCGAATGGCCTATGTCGAGGCCGGTCACGGCGACGCGATCGTTTTCCAGCACGGCAATCCGACTTCGTCGTATCTGTGGCGAAACGTCATGCCGCATTGCGAGGGTTTGGGGCGGCTGATCACCTGTGATTTGATCGGCATGGGAGATTCCGACAAACTCGAAAATTCCGGACCGGGCCGCTACAGTTATGCCGAGCAGCGCGACTATCTGTTTGCGCTGTGGGACGGTCTCGCCCTCGGCAATGATATCGTGCTGGTCCTGCATAACTGGGGCTCGGCGCTTGGCTTCGAATGGGCTAACCGCAATCGCGCCCGCGTCGCCGGTATCGTCTACATGGAGGCAATCGTCGCACCGCTGACCTGGGCGGATTGGCCCGACAACGCTCGCAGGGCATTTCAGGCGTTCCGCTCCGCCGCCGGCGAAGAGATGATTTTGCAAAAAATATTTTCGTCGAACGCGTTCTGCCAGGTTCGGTGCTGCGCAAGCTTACCGACGACGAAATAGCGGAATATCGCCGTCCGTTCCTGCAGCCCGGCGAAGATCGCAGGCCGACGCTGACCTGGCCGCGCATGATCCCGATCGAGCGCGAGCCGGCCGACGTCACCGCGGTGGTCGAGGATTACGGCGCGTGGCTTGCCACGTCCGACGTGCCGAAACTATTCATCAATACCGAGCCTGGCTCGATCCTGACCGGCCGCCCGCGCGAGATTTGCCGCGCGTGGCCCAACCAGATCGAACTCACCGTCAAAGGCAGTCACTTCATACAGGAAGACAGCCCCGACGAGATCGGCGGCGCAATCGCCGGTTTCGTGCGGCGGCTGCGCTTGCCTTAGGCGCGCACCCGCTCGATGAATTTGCCGAAGGCTTCGAGCTGCTGCGAGATAATCTTGCGGGTCGGCTCGTCGGTCAGCTTGAGTGTGTCCTTGTCGAATTTATTCTGCGCCATGGCGACGAAGATTTCCGGCGTGCCGAATACGAAGGCGTTGAGAAATGTCAGCGACATGCGCAGGTGATATTGCATGCGGCCGCCGCCGAGCGGGCCTTGCGAGGCTGACTGGATCGCTACCGGCTTTTCCTTGAACGGCTGCTCCTTCATGCGCGACAGCCAGTCGAGCGCGTTTTTCAATCCGCCCGGAATCGACCAGTTGTATTCCGGGGTGACGATGAGGACGCCATCGGCGGCGCGCACCGCTTCGGCGAGATCGTTGGCCGGACCTGGAAATCCGGAGGATTCCTGTATGTCGGCATTATAGAGCGGGAGGGTTTCCCACGGCGGCGCATCGGACAACATCATGTTGGCCGGCGCCAGCCCCGGCAGCGCGCGCGCCAGCGCGGCGTTATATGATTTCTTGCGCAGCGAGCCGCAGATCGTCAGCACTTTGAGTTTGCTATCGGCCATAGATATTTCCTGTCGGTGAAATGTTTTTGCCTGGCTATCAACTTTGGGCGGTCAGACCTTCTCATCCTCGATTGGATTGCGCAGCACGCCGATGCCCTCGACCTCGATTTCCATCGTGTCGCCGGCGCGCATCCAAACCGGCGGCTTGCGCGGATGGCCGACGCCGGACGGCGTGCCGGTCAGGATCAGGTCGCCGGGCTCCAGCGTCATGCCTTTGGTGACATAGACCAGTGTCTCCGCCAGCGGAAACATTAGGTTCGCGGTGTTGTCGCTCTGCATGGTGTTGCCATTGAGCCGGCTCATGATCTTGAGCCCCTTGCCGCCCGGCGGCAATTCGTCAGCGGTGACGACCCATGGCCCGACCGAGCCGGTCCGGTCAAAATTCTTGCCAATGGTCCATTGCGTGGTGTGGCGCTGGAACTCCCGGATTGAGCCTTCATTGGCGCAGGAATATCCGGCGATACAGGAGAGCGCGTTTTCCATTGTCAGATGCTTGGCGCGCTTGCCGACCACCGCGACCATTTCGGCTTCGTAGTCGAACTGTTCCGATGCCAGCGGCCGGATCAGCGGCGCTTGATGCGGCACCAGCGAATTCGGCACGCGCAAAAACAGGCTAATGAATTTCGGGACATTGTCTTTCTGCGGGCCTTCCTTGACGTGGTCGAGATAGTTCAGGCCGAGGCAGAGAATTTTTCCGGGGCGGGCGACCGGCAGCGCGTATTTCAATCCGGCGAGCGGACGCCGCGCCGAGGCGCCCGCGCGTTTGGCGAGCTCGCCGAGCGGCTTGAGGTCGCCATCGCCGCGGCGCAGCCATTCGCCGAGATCGGTGGGCGCGCTGGCATCGGCCGATTGTAGGTCGATGACCCGGTCGTTCTCGATCACGCCAAGATGCGTTTCCTTACCGGCCTCGAATGCAACAATCTTCATGGGGACTACCTGACTGCGGGACGTGCCGTATTAAGGCGCGCGCCACGTCCTTGCAATGCCAGCAGTCAGATCGGAGGCTTTACCGCGGGTGCGGCGGCGAATGTAAAAGCCTGAATCGAGAAATAACCCTTCGGGTCGGTCCAGGCAGCGGCAGGCAACCAGCCTACCCCGCGCGCTAGCGCGCTCAGCGAATCGACGCTATATTTATAGCTGTTCTCAGTATGGATGGTTTCGCCGGCGCGGAAGTCGATAGTCTCGCCGCCGACCCGCACCTTCTGGCGCTTCATGCTGGCAAGATGCATCTCGATGCGGTTGCGCTCACGATTGTAGAACGCGTGATGTTCGAAGCATTCGAGCTTGAAATCGGCGCCGAGCTCCCGGTTGATGCGAACCAGCATGTTCTTGTTGAATTTCGCGGTGACGCCCTGCGCGTCGTTGTAGGCGGCATTGAGAATTTCCGGCGCCTTGATCAGGTCGGCGCCAATAATCAGCGTCGCGCCCTGGCCCAAAATATTGGCGGCGTTGCGAAGGAACGCCGCCGCCTCGTGCGGCTCGAAATTTCCAATGGTCGAGCCCGGGAACAATCCGACTCGCTTCGACGCCGACGCAGCGGAAGCCGGCAGCATAAACGGCTGACAGATATCGGCGACGACCGGCAGCACATTGAGGTCCGGAAAGTCGCGGCGCAAATCGATAGCTTCCTGCTCGAGCATCTCGGCGCAGATGTCGACCGGCACGTAGGCGGCGAGCTTCGGCGCATTTTGCAGCAACAGCCGCACTTTCTTATTTGAGCCGCTGCCGAGCTCAATCAGCGCCGCCATCTCCGGGATCAATCTGGCGATCTCAGCGCCGTGGTCGCGCAGAATCTTCATCTCGCAGCGGGTTGGGTAATATTCCGGCAATTCGGTGATGCGCTCGAACAGTTGCGAGCCTGCCGCGTCGTAAAAATATTTGGCCGGAATGCGCTTCGGCGTGGCCTTGAGGCCGGCAACAACGTCTTCGGCGAAAGCAGAATCCACTTCAACGGCGGGCTGCAGACGCTGAACTCGGGCTAATGCGACCATGAAATCGGGCTTTCGGCCTACGGGTATTCGGCCAAACGCAGGCCGCTGAATTGCCAACGCGCAGGGGGATAGAAGAAGTTCCGGTAGCTCACGCGTTCATGACCGGCCGGCGTGGCGAGCGAGGCGCCGCGCAGCACCATCTGGCTCACCATGAACTTGCCGTTGTATTCGCCCAGCGCGCCTTCGGCCGCCCGGTAGCCCGGATAGGCCAGATAGGCGCTGCGAGTCCATTGCCAGACAAAGCTATAAGCGTCTTGCAACAATCCGGCGCGGGCGGCGACTTCCCATTCCATCTCGGTCGGCAAATGCTTGCCGGCCCAGCGCGCGAAGGCGTCCGCCTCGAAATAGCTGATGTGGCAAACCGGCGCCACTGGATCGACCGGCGCCAAGCCGCTGAGCGTCATCGTGTGCCATTGACCGTCGTGCCGACGCCAATAGCCGGGCGCCTGCCAGCCTTCCGCCTGCGCCGCGGTCCAGCCGTCCGACAACCACAGCGCCGGTTTTTCATAACCATCGTCCGCGATGAATTCGAGCCACTCGGCGTTGGTGACGAGCGAGCGTGCGATCCGCACCTTTTGCAGCAGGACGTCGTGCTGCGGCGTCTCGTTGTCGAAGCAATAGCCCTCGCCGTCATGGCCGACGGTGCGAATGCCGGAAGGCACGTCGGCGTAACCCTGCGCCGCGGTATGGCGCGGCATCCGCCAGTTCCTGTCGTACGCGGGATTCGTCGGATTCTGCGCGAAAGCGTGCAGGATGTCGGTGATCAGCAATTCCTGATGCTGTTGTTCGTGGTGCAGCCCGATTTCGAGGATGCGGAAAAACTCCTTCGCCTTGTCTTCGGCAATCGTATCGATCAAGCGCTCGACCGCCGCTTCGACATGGGCACGATAGGCAGTGACCTCCTCGCCGTCCGGCCGGGTGATCAGGCCGCGTTGCGGTCGCGCGTGGCGCGGACCGGCGGCGACATAATAGGAATTGAATAGAAACGGAAACCGTTCGTCGAACACGACGTAACCCGGATCGTTCGGCACCACGAGAAATTGCTCGAAGAACCAGGTGACATGGGCGCGATGCCATTTCGCCGGGCTGGTATCCGGCATTGACTGCACGATCTGATCTTCCGCCGACAGCGGCGCGGCGCGCTTTTCTGTTTCCGCGCGCACGCCGCGAAATGCCTCGCGCCAAACGCGGCGTTGCTCGCCCAACGGCGAGCGCTTGGCCGATGCGATTTTTGCGGTTGCATCCCGCAAGACCGGTGAAATGGCGGTTCGCGCCATCGATAACCTCTGTTGCGGGCTTTCGGCCTGACTGACGATCTACCTAATCAAGTCCGTACTGGATGCAAGTGTTCCGCGGCGCCCGGACGGCACAGGCCGGCCACTTCCTCGTGACGGCGTTGTGATTGTTCCGTTTTTTTGCTCAAAAAGAGTGTGGTAGCGGGGACTGGGATCGAACCAGCGACCTACGGATTATGATTCCGCCGCTCTAACCAGCTGAGCTACCCCGCCATCAGGCCGGGATATAGGAAGCGTGACGAAACACTGTCAAGCGAACTCGACTATTTCGGCCGCACATTGGGCTGGTTCTGCGGCGTGCCCGGCGGCGGAATCACCGGCATCTTGCCGCCCTCCGGTGTCGGCGCCTTGATGTTGGCGTCGACATCGGCGGGCGGACAGATCACGCCATCGGATTTCGCCAGCTTGTCGGAAAGCGTCGAGTCCTTGCCATTCTTGTTTTCAACGGTGAGTTGATCGCCGGCGCCGACAGTGGCGCGCTGCTGCGCGCAGGCCTTGTTATCGATGCTCTGGGCTAACGCAGCGCCAAAGCTTGCAGCGATCAGAACAGCAGCGAGCATCACACTCTTAATAATCATGACTGGCTCCCGCGCAAATCCGTGCGGAGGATAACGCGCGTCCCCGTCCAAGCGTTCCGCCTGCGTCAGGACGCCACGCGCTGGAAGCGAATCAGCAGGAAATGCCCGAGCGGCGGCATCGGCCGGCGCTCAATCAAACGGACGCCGCCGTGACGCGTGGACCAGTCGGTCAGCCGGCCGAACTGGAATTCCGGCCGCCAACCGAGCCGGCGCGCCAAGGGCGCGAAGCACTGCTCGAAAACGGCGCGCGGGCCCTGCTCCGCGCCGATGTGATTAACCAAAATGATCTCGCCGCCCGGCCGCACCACGCGGGCGAATTCATCAAGCGTGGCGTCCGGATCCGGTACCGCGGTGATGACATATTGCGCCACCACCGCGTCGAATAAAGCGTCCGGCAACGCCAGCTTCGCTGCGTCCATCACCGACAGTGCTTCGACATTACCGAGGCGTTGCGTGTCGACGCGTTGTTGCGCCTTACGCAACATCGGCTCGGAAATGTCGATGCCGGTGATGCGAATGTCGCGCCGATAGTCCGGCAGCGAGATGCCGGTGCCGACACCGACTTCGAGGATGCGTCCGCCGGGCGGACAAGCCGCTTCGGCGGCGAGGATCGCGGCACGGCGGCCGGCGTCGAACACCGCGCCAAATACGACATCATAAACTGGCGCCCATCGCCCATAGGCCCGCGCGATGCTGGCACGGTCGAAGTCGCCCATCATCAGCCGCGAATGGCGGCCGGATGAGCGGCCTCAGAGCGCGCCGCCGCGGACAACGCGCTGGCGATAAAGCCGCCGCCAAGGACCCGAGCTTGCACGCGGGCCTGACCCTCGCCGGCGTCGTAAAAGACGCAGGCCTGGCCGGGCGAAACGCCGTCTTCGCCGTCGACCAGTTCGACCTCGTAGCTATCGCCGGAAGCGCGCAGCCAGGCGGCCTGCGGCGGGCGCGTCGAGCGCACTTTCACGAACACCTGGCACCGGTCATCGGCCAGCACATTGCGAATATCGCCCTCGCCGATCCAATTGACATCGCGCAACCGGATGCGACTGGTGCGCAATGCCTCGCGCGGTCCAACGATCACCTGGCGGCGGTGCGCATCGAGCGCCACTACATAAAGCGGCGAACCGGTCGCAACGCCAAGCCCGCGCCGCTGCCCGACCGTGAAGTGAATGATGCCGGCATGGGTGCCCAGCGCCTTGCCGTCAAGGTCGACGATCTCGCCGGCTTCCGCCGCGCCCGGCTTGAGCCGTTCGATCACATCGGTGTAGCGGCCCGATGGCACGAAGCAGATGTCCTGGCTGTCATGCTTATCGGCGATCATGAGGCCGAACTCACGCGCCAGTTCGCGGGTCTGCGCCTTGGTGCGCTCGCCAAGCGGAAAGCGCAGCATGCCGAGCTGCTCATGCGTAGTAGCGAACAGAAAGTAACTTTGGTCCCGCTCTTCTTCGCGAGCGCGATAAAGCCCGCGGGCGCCCGAGGGCAGACGCCGCGACGCGACGTAATGGCCGGTCGCCAGCACCGAAGCGCCGAGCTCGCGCGCGGTAACAAGGAGGTCGGCGAACTTGATCGACTGGTTGCACTCGATGCACGGCACTGGCGTTTCGCCGGCGACGTAGCTCTGCGCGAAGCGCTCGATCACCTTCTCCCGGAAGCGGCTCTCGTAATTCAGCACGTAATGCGGAATGCCAATGCGCTCGGCGACGGCGCGCGCGTCATAAATGTCCTGTCCGGCGCAACAGGCGCCCTTGCGGTGCATCGCCGCGCCGTGGTCGTAAAGCTGCAAGGTGACGCCGACGACGTCATAACCCTCGGCCTTGAGCAACGCCGCCGTGACGGACGAGTCGACGCCGCCGGACATCGCCACCACTACGCGGGTGTCGCGCGGCGGGCGGTCGAGATCGAGGCTGTTGAGCATGTCGGCTCTTACCTAGCGAAGCGACCCCTGTGACGCAATGCGCGCTGCGCCCGGCAAAAGCTGCCGGGCTAGCGGCAATCGCGCAGTTTTTGCGGCTTGGCCCAGCGAGTCTTTTCCGTAAGGCATTGAAGAATCTGATTTTATTGTCCGGCGTGAATGCGCCGATTCAACGCCGGCGCCAATGCCTTCACCTGGAACGGCCGCGGCAATGACGGAAAGCTGTGGCCAAATGGCAGCTATACCCTGACCGCTACCGGGCTCGACGCCTCCGGCCAATCAGCCGCGATCTCAACGCAAGTTCAGGCCACGGTGGATTCCGTCGACCTGTCGCAGAATCCGCCGATGCTCTCGATCAACGGACAAAATTATCCGCTGAGCAAGGTCACGAAGATCGTGCGGCCGGGTTCCTAAGCCTTTCCGGAAATCCCGGTCAAGACGCTCGCGCGGCACCAACACGCGACGGCGTGCCATTAAGCGAGGCGGCAACGGCGCGCTCCAGCGCCGAGATGTCGTAAGGCTTGCGCAGAATCGGAAAGTCGTTGCCCGCCGCTTGCGCCGCATCGTTGTAGCCGCTGGTGAGCAAGATCGGAATGCCGGGATAAAGCTCCGAACATTCCTTCGCCAGCGCGAAGCCGTTGAACGCGCCCGGCATCACGATGTCGGAAAACAACAAGTCGAAATTGATGCCCTGGCTCAGGTGGCGCAGCGCCTCGGCGGCATTTTCCGCGCGCACCACGCGATAGCCGAGCTGCTCGAGCAGCGTTCCGGTCACTTCGGCGACTTCGCGGCTGTCCTCCACCATCAGGATCGTACCGAGCTTGTGCTCATCGGACTTGGCGGGTTCCTCGACGTTGGCCGGCAACTCGGCCTTGCCGCGCGGCAGATAGATGGTCACCGCGGTGCCCTCGCCCGCCTTGCTGTCGATCGTCACCGCACCGCCCGACTGCTGGGCAAAGCCATGCACCTGCGAGAGGCCGAGGCCGGTGCCCTTGCCGACCGGCTTGGTGGTGAAGAAAGGCTCGAACACCCGCTGCACCAACTCGGGCGGAATTCCGCTGCCATTGTCGATCACCGCCAGCGCCACAAAGTCGCCGTCCAGCGGGCCGGCTGCCGAGCCCGGCCGCAGCACGACGTTGCGCGCCGACACCGTGATCCGCCCGCCCTCCGGCATCGCGTCGCGGGCGTTGACGGCGACATTGACCAGCGCGAGTTCAAGCTCGCCGAGATCGACTTCAACCGGCCAGATCGTATCCTCGATTTCGCAAGTCAGTTCGATATTGCCGCGTAGCGACGCGCTCAGCATCTCGCGCACCGCGTCGACCCGGCTACGCAGATCGACCACCACCGGCGTCAAGGTTTGCCGGCGTGAGAAGGCCAGCAATTGCCGTGTCAGCTTCTCGCCGCGGCCGGCGGCGGCGCGGATTGCCTCGATCGCCTGCAGATCCTTGGCCTCGGTCAGGCGCTTTTGCAACAACTGGGCATGGCCGCCCATGATCATCAGCAGATTGTTGAAGTCGTGGGCGATGCCGCCGGTCAGCTGGCCGAGCGCTTCCATCTTCTGCGCCTGCGTGAGTTGCTCGCGTGACTGTTCGAGCGCGATTTGCGCTTCATGTTGCGCGGTAATGTCGCGGGTTATTTTTGCAAATCCGATCAGCTCGCCGCTGTCATCGCGCACCGCATCGATCACCACATTGGCGAAGAACTTCGTGCCGTCCTTGCGCACCCGCCAGCCTTGCATCTCGTGGCGGCCTTCTTGCGCGGCGATGACGAGCGCGCGGTTTGGCTGGTCATTGGCGCGGTCCTCGTCAGTATAGAACCGGCTGAAGTGCTGGCCGACGATCTCGCCGGCGCTGTACTGCTTGAGGCGCTCGGCGCCGGCATTCCAGTTGCGCACCCGGCCTCGGGTATCGAGCATGAAAATCGAATGATCCTTAACCCCGCTCACCAGCAGGCGGTAATTCTGTTCGGACTCGCGCAACGCCGATTCGATCCGCATGCGGTCGGTAATATCGCGGCAGACGCCGACCATTCGCAGCGCAGCGCCCTTGTCATCGCGAACAACCTCGCTGGTCGTCAGTAAGTGGCGCACGTCGCCGTTTGGCCGCACGATGCGCTCCTCGCCCTGGAACCCGGAGCCCGACGCCAGCGCATTTTCGATCTGCGTGCGGGTACGCTCACGGTCCTCCGGATGCAGGCATTTCAGGAAATCATCCGCAGTACCACCGAACGCATCGCGCGCCACGCCATAAATCTCGTAGAGCTGATCCGACCAGGTCACCCGATTGGCCGCGATGTCCCAGACCCAACTGCCAAGGTTGGCAAGGCGCTGCGCCTCGCGCATCAGCAGATTGGCGTCGGATAGCTGCTCGATGCTGACGGACAGTTGTTCGTTGCTGGTGGCGAGCTGCGAATTGGCGTCGGCGAGATCGGCGGTGCGCGCCCGGATGGTCTGGTCGCGCTCGGCTTGCATCTGGCGTAAATGATCTTGCGTGCGGCGGCGCACCGCGACATCCGCGCTCAAGACCAGGCTCGGTAGCGATGTGGTGATCATGAACATCACCAGCATCAGGAACGCGTCGTTGAGCGTCGCGCGGGCGAACGGACCGCCGTCCGTCAGGGTGCCCCATACCGCGAAGGCGGACAGCACAAAAGCAATGGTCGCGGTATCGCGCGGAGTAAGCCGCAGCGCCGACCACACCAGCGGGACGATCGCCAGGAACGCCAGCGGTCCGCGATAGATGGTCTGCTCGGTGAGCGGGCTGAATGCGACGACGCCGACGATGATCGCGCTGACAAATACCGCTATCGAATCGAGCAGCGGCGCATCGCCAGGGATATTCACGTTGCGCTGGCGCGCCCACAGAACAATCACCGGCGTGACCACCAGCGCGCCGGCCAGATCGCCGAGCCACCAGGTCATTCCGATTGCTCCGATATTTTCGAGGCTTGCCAATCCGGACACGACCAACGTGCCGACGCCGACCGTTCCGCTGAGCATCGTCGCGACGCCGGCGCTCACCGCGAATTTGAGCACCGCGCCCGGCGTCAAAAACGGATTGCGCGTCCCGGTCCAGGCGCTAACCAGCAGCGCGCCGACCATGCCTTCGAGGGTATTGCCGAGCGCGATGGCGCTGGCGGTGTAGATCGTGCCCGCGGTGATCGCGTTCGCTGCCAGAGCGCCGGCGAAAATGGCAGGGGAAATTCCGTAGCCGCCGAGCAGCACCGCCGCCAGCGCAAAGCCGGTGGCGGGCCAGATCGGCGTGGCGCTCGCATTGATCGAGGCGAGTTGGAGCCCGAGTTTGGCCAGCACGAAATAGACGACGCTCACCCCCGCCAATTTCAGGAGGTATGCGAGGGCAGTGCGCCAAGTCCAAGTTTGAGCCGAAATTCGAATCGCTTGAAACCTTGTCAAAGGGCGGCCTCAAATCGCAGACTGACCAATATTACCCGGCGGCGCCGTCGCACTCTAGCCAATACCGGCCACTAACAGAGCCGCGCCGGAAGCCCCAACTGTAACCAAAAGGTTAGCGAAACCGAGGCAAACATTTCCCTGTCCGACCGGCTCGTTTAGGCAAATCTTAAGCCGGGACAGTTAGTTTGCGGCTGTTCTTGTAGTCGAGTTGTGAGTAAAGCGAATGACCGAACCTCACCGCCCGAGGGTAAAATACGTCATCGGGCCCGATGGCAGTCCGCTCACGATCGCGGACTTGCCGGCGCCAGGTACCAAGCGCTGGGTCATCCGCCGCAAGGCCGAGGTGGTCGCCGCTGTCCGTGGCGGTTTGCTGTCGCTTGAGGAAGCCTGCGGCCGCTACACGCTGACGGTCGAGGAATTTCTCTCCTGGCAATACTCCATCGACCAGCACGGCCTCGCCGGTCTGCGCACCACGCGCATTCAGCAATACCGCTCCTGATCGCCGCCACCGAAATTTTTAACGCCGGCCGCGAGGCCGGCGTTTTCATTTTCGCCTTTCCGCTCAAGCATTAACTCGACGCTAACCATAAACTGGGCAAATTTTGCCGTATCAGGTGCGCTCCGCGCCTGAGTCAACGGGCAAGGTCCAGTGCAAGGATTTTTCGGCTTCTTGAGGTCGCTCGGCGCGGCGCGCATGGCGGCGATGGCGGCGGTGACCGTTACGCTGGTTGGGTTTTTCGCCTTCGTGATGTTGCAGGTGACGACGCCGCAAATGGTGCCGCTGTTCACCGATCTGTCGGTCGAGGATTCTGCGACGATCATCAAGGACCTCGAGCGGCAAGGCGTCCCCTACGCGATGAAGAACGATGGGGCCATTGTTCTGGTCGCCAAGGACAAGGTGGCGCGGCTGCGCATGAAACTCGCCGAAGGCGGGCTGCCGAAAGGCGGTGGCGTCGGCTACGAAATCTTCGACAAATCCGACGCGCTCGGCGCCACGACGTTCATCCAGAACAGCAATCACTTACGTCAACAGCCGCCTGGTGGCGCGCGGCGAAGTGGTGCTGGTTGAGGACAAGCTCGGCGTCACCATGACGGAAATCATCAAAGCGGATCGAAATTAATGTGCGTTTCACTTACCCGTCATTTTAGAGCGCTGCGTTGCGCGCTCGTCCGGAATGGCAGAAAGATACGGGATTACCGTCATGCGACTCCTGATCGTCGGAACGCTCAAAGGCCAGCTCACCACCGCGACCAAGCTCGCGATGGACAAGGGCGCCTCGGTCACCCACGCCGAAAGCATCGACCAGGCGCTGGCGGTGCTGCGATCCGGGCGCGGCGCCGACCTGCTGATGGCCGAGGTGACGCTCGATATCCGCGATTTGGTGACGCGGCTTGAGATCGAGCACATCCACGTTCCGATCGTCGCCTGCGGCATCACCAATGACGCGCGCGCCGCGGTCGCCGCCATTCGCGCCGGCGCCAAGGAATACATCCCGCTGCCGCCCGACGCCGACATGATCGCCGCCGTGCTCGCCGCGGTTGCCGACGACGCGCGTGACATGATCTATCGCGATGAATCGATGGCGAAGCTCGTCAAGCTGGCGCAGCAAGTCGCCACCTCCGACGCCTCGGTGCTGATCACCGGCGAGAGCGGCACCGGCAAGGAGGTGCTGGCGCGCTTCGTCCACACCAATTCCAGCCGCGCCACGAAGCCATTCATTACCGTCAATTGCGCGGCGATCCCGGAAAACCTGCTGGAATCCGAACTGTTCGGCCATGAAAAGGGCTCGTTCACCGGCGCGCTGGCACGCCGTATCGGCAAGTTTGAGGAAGCCAATGGCGGCACGCTACTGCTCGATGAAATCTCCGAGATGGAGGTGCGGCTGCAAGTCAAATTGCTGCGCGCTATCCAGGAGCGGCTGATCGACCGGGTCGGCGGCACCAAACCGGTGGCGGTCGATATCCGCATTCTCGCCACCTCGAACCGCGTGCTGATCGACGCGGTGCGCGAGGGCAAGTTCCGCGAGGATCTGCTGTTCCGCCTCAACGTCGTCAACCTGAAAATTCCGCCGCTACGCGAACGGCCCGCTGACGTCGTCGAGCTCGCCCATTATTTCATGAGGAAATACGCCGAAGCGAACGGCCTGCCGCAGCGCATTTTGTCGAGCGAGGCGCAACGCGCGCTTACCGCCACGCGCTGGCCGGGCAATGTGCGCGAGCTGGAAAACACCATTCACCGCGCCGTGCTGCTCTCCAGTGGGCCGGAGATCGGCGTCGAAAATATCCTGGCGCCGGACGGCGCGCGGATCGGCTCGGATCGCGGCGCCGGCGCTCTCGGCCACGCCGCGCTTGCTGCCGAGCAGGTCACCCGCAACCTGGTCGGCCGCACCGTTGCCGAGGTCGAGCGCGACCTCATTCTGGAAACGCTCAAGCATTGCCTCGGCAACCGCACGCACGCCGCCAATATCCTCGGCATCTCGATCCGCACCCTGCGCAACAAGCTCAATGAATATGCGGCCGACGGCGTACCGATCCCGCCGGCGGGCGGCGGCGAGGCACTGCGCGGCGCGGCGTGATTCAACCTTGGCCCATCTCGGCGTCGCGGGCCCGAACCTAAACGCATCACGCAACTGTGAGGAGTGATCGGTAATCCCGATTGCTCGTGTCTCCGTATCTCCTGATGTCTCAGAGAGGGACGTCACACAGATCAACGGAGTTATTTATGAAACGTAGTCACACCCTTGCGTTGGCCGGAGCAGCCGCTATCGCGCTCACCGCCAGCATCGGAACCTATGCCCCGACCGCAGCCTATGCGCAGAAAGAACAGACCAAGATGGTCGGCGGCGCCGCGATGTATCCATCCAAGAACATCATCCAGAACGCGGTCAATTCCAAAGACCACACGACCTTGGTCGCCGCGGTGAAGGCCGCTGGCCTCGTCAAGACTCTCGAAGGCAAAGGCCCGTTCACGGTGTTCGCGCCGACCAACGAAGCCTTCGCGAAGCTGCCGCCCGGCACCATCGAAACGCTGCTCAAGCCGGAGAACAAGGCCAAGCTGACCAAAATTTTGACCTGTCACGTCGTCGCGGCCGATGCGATGTCGCCGATGATCGCCAAGATGATCAAGGACGACAGCGGCGCGCATAAGGTGAAGACCGTCGGCGGCTGCGTGCTGACCGCCAAGATGGACGGCGACAAGATCACCCTGACCGACGAGAAGGGCCAGGTCGCCACCGTGACGATCGCCGACGTCAAGCAATCGAACGGCGTCATCCACGTCATCGACACCGTCCTGCTGCCGGGCTGATCCCCCGATCATCCCGTAGAGCAGAATGGCCCTCTCCCGGTCTATTGGGAGGGGGCTCGCAATCCGGCCACTATCGTCGAGCACGTGCGGGCGCGGCTATCGCGCCAGATTTGCGCCCAGTACACATCGGGCGGCGGCTATCTGCCGCTAATCGCGCTGTCGACCAAATGGGAGCAGGCATTTGCCGAATCCATCGTCGGCCAGGGCGACGAGCGGCAGCTCACGATGCAGCCGTCCCGGCTCTCAGAATTCATCGGCTTGGTGCGTGAGCGCTCGAGACAGCGGCCCGCGAGGGCGAGGCGCCGGTGCTGGTCACCTCGGCGGGCATCCGCCCCTTCGTGCGCGGCATCGTTGAGCGTTTCCGCGCAAAGACCCCTCGCAGTCGGAAATTCATCCGCGCGCGCGGCTCAAAACCGTCAGCAGCATCTAGCTCCAGGCAAGTTGGCGCAACCCGAATACGGCTGGCGGCGGCAGCCAAAGTGTGTCCTAATTCTTCTCGCTTGCGTGAAATGACACATCATTTTGCGCAGGAGCGTACGCAAACCAGGAGAATGTTAATGAGTATTTTCGGAAGCATCATGTCTGCCATTTTTGGCACCGCCAAGGCCGCCGGCGACACGCCCACCAGTGCGCCCCCGCCGGCCGGCGCAACGCCGATGTCCGACGTTGACGTCGAGGCGGTGATGACCAAGCTGGCGGCCGCCAATAAGGAAAAACTGGATTGGCGCAAGTCGATCGTCGATCTGATGAAACTGCTCAATCTCGACAGCAGTCTCGGCGCACGCAAGGAATTGGCCAAGGAACTCGGTTATACCGGCGACACCAACGATTCCGCGACCATGAACGTATGGCTGCACAAGCAGGTCATGCAGAAACTGGCTGCCAATGGCGGCAAAGTTCCGGCCGACCTCCACTGATTTAGGTCAGGGTCACTGCATTAAAGCGCGCCCGTGTTCGGGCGCGCTTTTTGTTTCGCCGGCGCTACCTGCCGGATAAACCGCCAGCGGAACCCCGCGCGGCAGGCGCCTCTCAGGTCAGGAGGTTCCGCGATTTTACCGCCGTTCAACGATCCGTGATTCAGGCTGCGGAACCAAGCCTGAAACCCTACGTTTGTTTGGTGACACGAAGCATTTCACTGGGGCTCATACGAGAAGCCTGGAGGACGCCATGAACTCCTCGATGTACACCGCCGACCGCGTTACTCACCTGAAAATCGTGGTGGTGGCGCTGATTGCCGCAACGCTGGTCGCTGGCTTTAGCATCGCCGCGACGCGGCTCAATCTCGGCACCGATATTCTCACCGCCCAAGCCCCGACCGTCTATCAGCCGGGCAAAATCGTGGTGTTCACCGCCCGCGAAGGCTCAACCGTCCGCTAAGTTTGCTCTGATTTTTTCATCTGCCTCCCAATTGCGCGCCCCTCGGGCGCGCTTTTTTTGGGCGCTAGCGAATGACGACCGACGGCAGCCATAGCGACAGCGCCGGGATAAACGTCACCAGCATCAGCACGACGAGCATCACGCCGTAAAACGGCCAGATGTTGCGCATCACCTCTTCGAGCCTCACCTTGCCGACGGCGCAACCGACAAACAGCACCGCGCCGACCGGGGGCGTCAGCAACCCGATGCCGAGATTGAGCAGCATGATCATGCCGAAGTGAACCGGGTCGACACCAAGCTTCATCACCACCGGCAGCAGGATTGGCGTGCAGATCAAGATCAACGGCGCCATATCCATCAGGCAGCCGAGCACCAGCAGCATGAAATTGATCAGCATCAGGATGACGTATTTGTCCTCCGATACCGTGAGGAAGAACGCGGTGATCGTGGCCGGCATCTGCATCAGCGCCATCACATAACCGAAGCTCGATGCCATCGCGATCAGGGTCATCACCATCGCGACGGTCTTGAGGGTCCGGTGGACCAAGTGCGGCAGATCGCGCCAGCGGTAATCGCGGTAGATGAACATGGTGACGCAGAACGCCCATATGCACGCCACCGCACCGGCTTCGATCGCCGTGAAAATGCCGAGCAAAATGCCACCGATGATGATCACCACCGTGATCAGGCCCCAGGTGGCTTCGATAGTGATGCGCACTGCATCACGCACCGGCACCGACTCGCCTTTCGGGTGGCCGTCGCGATAGCCGATGAACAGGCACAACATGATGATCGCCAGGCCAAGCAGAAGGCCCGGCACCACGCCGGCCATGAACAGGCTGATGATCGAGATCGTGCCGCCGGTCGCCAGCGAGTAGATCACCGCGTTATGGCTCGGCGGCACCAGGATCGCCTGCACCGAGGCGCTGATCGTCACGTTGGTGGCGTAGGCACGCGAGTAGCCGACCTTCTCCATCTGCGGGATCATCACCGAGCCGATCGCCGACACGTCGGCGACCGAGGAGCCGGAAATGCCGCTCAGAAAGGTGGTGGCGAGCACGTTCACCGCCGACAGCCCGCCGCGCACCCGCACCACGCCGACGATGACGTTGGCGAAGCGCACCAGGCGGCGCGCCATGCCGCCTTCCGCCATGATGGCGCCGGCCAGCACGAAGAACGGAATGGTGAGCATCGCCACTTTGCTGACGCCGTCAGAAATTTTCAGCATCACCGCTTCGGCGGGAACTCCGATCCACAGCGCGCCGGCCAGCGCGCCGAGGCCGAGGGAATACGAGATCGGCATTCCGATGCCAAAGCAGAGGAATAGCGTGCCGAGCAGAATAAAAAGGTCCATGGGAACGCGCGCCTATTCGATGGGAAGATGCGGGTCGCTGCCGGCGTCTTTGGGCCGTCCGATCGTGAGGTGCTCGATGATGAAGAGCAGCGTGAAGAAGCCGCCGACCGGAATCGGCGAATAGACGACGCCGACCGAGAGGAAGGGAAATTCGGCGATGCTGTTGTGCCAGGTCGCCTCGCACAGTTTGACGCCGTAGACGATCATGAACACGGCAATCGCCGCCATCAGCAGTTCGACGACAAAGTCGACGATGCGCCGTTGCGGCGCCGGTAACATATCGACACCCACCGTCACGCTCATGTGGATGCCGAGCCGGTAGCAGGCCGCGGCGCCGTAGAACGTCAGGAAGATGGTGAGTAGCACGGCCGTGGTTTCCGGCCATGACGCCGCGCTGTTGAGCACGTAGCGCGTGAACACCGCCCACGGGATCACCGCGGAAATCAGCACCAGCGCGACGCCCGCGACCCACACGCAGATCAAATAGGCCCAGTCCATGGCCTCGCGGTAAAACACCGCCGCCCCCGCCGGCGCCGGTCGTTTCCTTGCCTTCGCCATGAAACCCCCAACAGCCCCGGAGAAACCGGGCCGGTCACGCGGACCGCCCCTCAGCCGCGCCGCATCGTGACGACCCCGTCCGCCGGAAAACGCGGCGGACGGGAAACACCCGGCACTGATCGCTTGATTATTTTACTTCCTGGATACGCTTGATCATGTCGGCGTATTTCGGGCCGTACTTGTCCCACACCGGCTTCACCGCATCCTGCATCTGCTTCTTGTCGGCCGCAGACAGGGTGATGATCTGGATGCCGGCAGCCTTCGCCTTGTCCATCGCCTGCTTCTCATAGACGTCCCACAGCTTGCGTTCTTCCATCTGGGCTTCGCGGCTGAACTTCATCAGGTCGTCCTGCTCCTGCTTCGAGAGCGTGTCCCAGATCTTCTTCGAGAACACCACCATCTCCGGTACGATCAGGTGCTCGTCGATGGTGTAGAATTTGGCGACCTGATAGTGGTTGTCGAACACGAAGCTCGGCGGGTTGTTTTCCGCGCCGTCGACCACGCCGGTTTGCAGCGAGGTGAACACCTGGTCGTAGCCCATCGCCACGCCATTGGCGCCCATCGAGTTTGCCATGTCGACGAACATCGGGTTGCCCATGACGCGGACCTTCATGCCCTTGAGATCGGCCATCGTCTTGATCGGATGCTTGGTGTTGTAGAAGCTGCGCGCGCCGGCATCCATCCAGGCGAGCCCGACCAGGCCCTTGCCGCTATTGGTCACCTTGTCGAGCAGTTCCTTGCCGATCGGGCCGTCCATCACCTTCTGCGCGTGCTCAGTGTTGCGGAACACGTAAGGCAGGTTGAACACGTTGAGATCGTCGACTATGGGACCGAGCGCGCCGACCGAGACGCGCGCGAAGGCGATGGCGCCGACTTGGGCCTGCTCAATGGCCTCCTTCTCGCCGCCGAGCTGCATCGATGGATACATCTGGACGCTGAGGCGGCCGTTGGTCGCCTTTTCCAGTTTCTTGCCAAGATTTTCGACCGCCTCTACCGTCGGATATCCGGTCGCGTGAACGTCGGAAGCTTTAAGCACCAGCTTTTGCTGGGCCGATGCCGGCGTTGCGGCGAACGCAGTCGCCGCAGCGAAGGCGAGTATGACGGCAAGGGGCGTGGGTGATTTCATGGTAAGACCTCCCGGGTTTTGATTTTCATTTGAACCTAGCTGACGCGAACGCCGCGCGGATTGCTTAGAGCGATCCTGACGTGCTACTCATCATGTCATATGATGACGTGAGGGAGCGTCGCGGGTCAAGATGCCGGGGAAGCGTGCGACAAAAAAACTTGCGCTTCTGCAGCCGATGGAGGCGCCGCGCGGCCTGACCGCCCAGTTGGTGGCGCGGCTGACCGCCGACATTACCGGCGGCAAACTGCCGCCCGGATCGCAGTTGCCGACCGAACAGGAGATGATCGCCGCCACCGGGGTGAGCCGCACCGTGATCCGCGAGGCGGTCGCCGCCTTGCGGGCGGATCGGCTGGTGGTGACCCGTCAGGGCGTTGGCGCTTTTGTCGCGGAACACGTGCGCCGGCCATTCCGGGTCGATTTCGACGAGCGTTCCTCGCTCGCCGAGGTGCTCAATGTCATGGAACTGCGCACCGGGGTCGAGATCGAATCGGCCGGGCTCGCCGCCGAGCGCGCCAGCGCCGAGCAACTCAAGAAAATCACCGACCGTTTCGGCGCCATTCAGGGCGCCATCGATCGGGGGCAAACCGGGGTCGATGAGGATTTTGCCTTTCATTGCGAAATCGCCGACGCGACCGGCAATCCGCAATTCCGCCGCTTCTTGGAGTACCTTGGCCGCTTCATTATTCCCCGCGAGACGGTGTGGGGCCAGACCGCGCCGACACTCGGCCGCGCCCACCTCGGCATGTTCCAGCGCGAGCACGCGGAAATTCTTGCCGCGATCCGGGCCGGCAAGGTCAAGCAGGCGCGCCTCACCATGCAGCACCATTTGCTTAAAAGCCGGCAGCGCTACCAGACGCTCGCCGTCCAGTTCGGCATCAAGTAGGCTCATCCCAAAAGGCGGACCATGAAAAATGTTCTCGTCACCGGCGCGGCCGGCGGCATCGGCACGCGGCTGCGCCGCCTGCTCAAGGGCGTCTACCCCCGCATCCGCTGGAGCGACCTCAAAAAGCCCGACGACCTGGCGCCCGGCGAAGAATTCGTCATCGCCGATATTTCAGACTATGCGGCCGTCGAGAAACTGGTGTCCGGCATCGAGGGCATCGTGCACCTCGGCGGCCATTCGGTCGAAGGGCCGTGGGAAACCATCCTGTCCGCCAACATCATCGGCGCCCGCAACATTTTTGAGGCGGCCTATCGCCAGGGCGTCGAGCGGGTGGTGTTTGCCTCGTCCAATCACGCGGTCGGATTTTATCCGCGCAGCCGCAAGATTGGCACCAACGTCACGGTGCGGCCGGATTCGCGCTATGGCGTCAGCAAGGCGTTCGGCGAGGCAATCGGCGCACTTTATGCCGACAAGCACGGGCTGCGCGTTACTTGCATCAGGATCGGCAATTTCGGCGACGCCCCGATCGACCAGCGCCGGCTGTCGATCTGGCTCAAGCCGGAGGACCTCGTCCAGTTGATCCGGATCGGGCTCGAACATCCCGATATCCGTTTCGAGATTTTCTACGGCGCTTCCGACAACGCGGCGTCGTGGTGGGAAAACAGCAACGCCGTGAAGTTCGGCTACCAGCCGGCCGGCAAGGCGGAAGACTACCGCGCCGCGGCGATGGAAGCGCAAGCCAAGCTGCCGGCCGACCCGGTTGCCGACCAATACCAGGGCGGCACCTTTACCAGCAGCGAATACGACGCGGATAAACGCTAGGCGCGGCGATCCGGCCGAAATAACGGATCGAGCGTGACCGTTCCAATCGCGCGTGAGACGCAAGCGCAGATCTTGGCGTTGTCGCGCTTCTGGCTTTCGCTGAAAAACACGTCGCGATGATCGATCGTGCCGTCGACCGCGACGATGTTGATGGCGCAAACCCCGCACTCGCCGCGCCGGCAATCCGAGATCACTTCGAGCCCAGCCTCTTTCAACGCGTCGAGCATCGACTGATTCTCCGCCACCACGATTTCGCCGGAGCGGTCCGGCACGCGGATGCGAAACGGTTCCGGCGGCCGCGCCCCGCTCGATCCGAAGGTCTCGAAGCGGAGGTCGGCAGCCGGGCGACCCAGGGCTTTCCAGGCCCGGCGCGCCTCGTCGAGCATGCGCAGCGGCCCGCAGATCATCGCGAGCCCGCCCGGCGCAACCTCGCCCAGCAGGCCCACAATATCGAGTCGCTGATTTTGCGCAGAAATGAAGGTGCGCATTCGCTTGCCCAAGACCGCGCGCAAGTCCGCTGCGAAGGCAAGCTCGTCCGGCGTGCGGGCGGCGTAAGCCAGCCGCACCGGCGCGCCGTGACGCGCCAGCGCGCGCGCGATGCCATAGATCGGCGTGATGCCGATGCCGCCGGCAATCAAGACGTAGCTGGCATGGCCGTAATCGAGCGGGAAGTTTGATCGCGGATTGGAGATCGCAAGCCGCGCGCCCAGCTCGAGCGACCACATATAAGACGAGCCGCCACGGCCGTCGCGATCAAGCTTAACTGCGATCCGGTAAGCGCCATCCGCCCCGATCAGCGAGTATGAGCGGGTATCGGACTTGACGCCGATCAACACGCCGACATTGAGATGGCCGCCGAGCGGATACGACGTCGGCCGCTCGGCGTCGGGCACGATGTCGAACAGCCGGATCGTGGGCGTGACATTGCGGATCGCGATGACGCGTCCCTGCGACCAGGCTTCCGCGACCCGCATCGGAATTCACCCGGCCTCGCGCAGCGCCAGCGGCGGTGTTTCCGCTTCGATCATCCGCTCCACAATGCGCCGCGCCCACATCGCGCCGCCGTCGATATTGAGGTTGTAGAACACCGCGTCCGGATTGGCGTCCATCGCCTTTTGCTGCTCGCTCAGCACCGCCTCGTCTTCCGCAACGATGGCGGCGTTCTTGTCGCGGGTGGCGATGGTGAGTTCGGCGTCGTCGAGGCGGAAATTGCGCCGCACCACCCAGAAAAAGAAGCAGGTGCTCTCGGTTTCCGGCGTGATGAAATGGCAGATGCGCGCGGTGACGCCCTGCGAGCGGTCGCCCTGCGGCGCGCCGCTGCCGGCGAGCGCGACGCCGACATCGAGCACGACCGCCGCGGGGGCCTCGAAATTGATGAACTGCCAGCGGTCGACCTTGCCGTCCGACTTTATTGTTTGGCCGAGCTGGAAGCGCCAGAACGGCGGCGGCTCTATGCCGAGCATCCAGCGCACCACCCGCGCGGTGCGCTCGCCGTGCGTCACCTCGAACGGCGCTTCAGCCACCGCGCTGTTGCCGATCGAGGAGGTATGAACGAAGGCCTCGTGCGTGAGGTCCATCAGGTTGTCCACCACCAGCCGGTAATTGCAGGCGAGCGGCGTCATCCTGCCCTCGCCGGCCCAGGCCGCATCATCCACCCAATGCATGTCGGCGATCTTGGCCGGGTCGGCTAACGCCGGGTCACCCATGAAAATCCAGACGAAGCCGTGTTTCTCCACGGCCGGGAACGCACGCACGCAGGCCGACGGATTGATGGTTTCCTGCGACGGCATGAAGGTGCAGCGGCCGGCGGCATTGAAGACGAGGCCGTGATAGCCGCAGACCACCTGGTCGCCGTCGAGCCGCCCTTTCGACAGCGGCACCAAACGATGCCAGCAGGCATCCTCCAGCGCGGCGACGCGGCCGGCGCCGGTGCGGTACATCACGACCTTTTTCCCGCAGATCGTGCGCGCCAGCAGTCTGTGCTCGACGTCGCGACTCCAGGCCGCGACGTACCAGGCGTTGAGCGGAAACGAACGGGTGCCGGCTTGTCGGCTCCACACGCTTGGCTCGGTCAATTGGGTGGTCATGACGCCTCCAAGGCCGGTCGCTTAAAGGATCGCGCCGAATGGACCTTGAGACAAGTGGCAGACAGTTACCGGCCGGACCGGGCTCCATGTTAGATTGGCGCGTAGCCACCAAGCGGGGCCTTGCGTGCCGGCGGAAAAACCGTTCATCAGCGTACCGGCGAATGTGTCGGGCTATCAACTACTGGCCGATCCGCGGCTCAACAAGGGCACCGCCTTCACCGACGACGAGCGGGATGCCTTCGGCCTGCATGGCCTGTTGCCGCCGCTCGTCGCCAGCATCGACGACCAGGTGATGCGCCGGCTCGAGGCGCTGCGCGGCTTTTCCAGCGACCTTGAACGCTATGCTTTCCTGCGCGATTTGCAGGACACCAACGAGACGCTGTTCTACGCGTTGTTGTCCCGCAATATCGAGGAGCTGCTGCCGATCGTCTATACGCCGACGGTCGGCGCCGGTTGCCGCCAGTTCAGCCGGCTGTTCCGCCAGCCGCGCGGCCTGTTTCTCAGCATGCCGCACCGCGACCAGATCCGGCAAATCCTCGCCAATCGGCAATTCGACAACACGCAGGTGATCGTGGTGACCGACGGCGAGCGTATTCTCGGTCTTGGCGACCAGGGTGCCGGCGGCATGGGCATCCCGATCGGCAAGCTGGCGCTTTACACCGCCTGCGGCGGCATCGATCCGGCCACCGCGCTGCCAATCATTCTCGATGTCGGCACCGACAACGAAGCGAACCTGAAGGACCCGCTTTACATCGGCTGGCGTCACGCGCGCGTGCGCGGCCAGGACTATGACGACTTCGTCGAGGAGTTCGTCAGCGCCATCGGCCAGCGCTGGCCGCACGTGATGCTGCAATGGGAGGATTTCGCCAAGGCCAACGCGACGCGGCTGCTCGAGCGCTACCGCGACCGGCTCTGCACCTTCAACGACGATATTCAGGGCACCGCGGCGGTGGCGACCGGCACGTTGCTGTCGGCGATCAAGGTCACTGGCGTCCCGCTGCAAGAACAGCGCATCGTCATTTTCGGCGCCGGTTCGGCCGGCAGCGGCATCGCCGCGCTCATTCTCAGCGCGATGGTCGATGCGGGACTCGATGCCAAGGCGGCGGCGCGACAATTTTTTCTGGTCGACAAAGACGGCATGTTGCTCGACGGCATGAAGGACATCGCATCGTTCGCGCAACCTTTCGTGCAGCCGCGCGCGTTGCTCTCGTCATGGACGGTCGGCCGCTTCGACCGCGTCTCGCTGCTGGACGTCATCAACAACGCCAGGCCGACCGCGCTGATCGGCGTGTCGGGCCAGGTCAATGCCTTCACCGAATCCGTGGTGCGCGCGATGGCGAAATTCAACGACCGGCCGATCGTGTTTCCGCTGTCAAATCCGGTCAGCCACGCCGAGGCGGCGCCCGCCGACATCGAGCGATGGAGCGAGCGCCGCGCCATCATCGGCGCCGGCAGCCCCTTCCCGGCGCTCAAGCGCAATGGCGCAGCGTTCCGCGTCGACCAGACTAACAATTCCTACATCTTTCCGGTCGTCGGCCTCGGCGCGGTGGCGACCCAGGCGCGCCGCATCACCGGCGACATGTTCATGGCGGCGGCCAAGGCGCTGGCGGATTTATCGCCGGCAAAATCTGACCCGCAGGCCAACCTGCTGCCGCCGGTCACCGCGTTGCGCGAGGTCGCCACCGTGATCGCTATCGCGGTCGGACGGCAGGCCCACGCCGAGGGGCTGACCTCCGGCGTGTCGGCCGGCGACATCGAGAATGCCGTGCGCGCGAAAATGTGGACGCCACGCTATTTGCCGTATCGGCGGGCCGGGGCGCCGCCTAAACCCGCACGCCCTGGCTAAAGCGCATGGCGCCGATACGGTCGAGCTCGGCCTGCTCACGCGCGCCCTGCTCGGCGCGTTCGCGCGCCTGGTCGCGCTCGTCAAGCATCTCGACCTTCTTCAATTCCTCGAAGGCCTCGCCGAGCATCGCCTGGGCGTCGTCGAGCTGCGTCTTGAGCTCGCCGGCCGAGCGCTTGAGATTTTCGCGGCGCGTCATCGCCGCCTTGGCGTAAGTCGGATAGGCGAAATGCGCCGGGTCGTGGATCTTGGCGCGGTCCTGCTCGGTCTTGATCTCGCGGTCGAGGTCGCCCGCCATGCGGTCGAAATCGGCGATCATCGCTTCGATCTGCGCGACCTTGCGCCGCTTCTCGTCGACCTGAAACTTCTTCAGGCGGATGAGGGTTTCGCGTGACTTCATCGACTAGGTACTCCCCGAAGCCCCGGTCCTTCCGCCGACAGAGCGGATGCCCTTGCCGCCCAATTAGGCAGGCGCGGGCGTTCTGGACCCTTCCAAGCAGGGATCGTGACCCAATAAAGTTAGTTTTCTGTTGCCACGCCCGGTTGGCCGTTAGCCAACAGCGCTTCGAGCCGCGCGTAGCCCTCCGCCATACTGGTTGATTCTTCCTTAAGCTGGGCGAGGAAGTCCTCCAGCGGCTTATGCAGCGCGATCGCCTCGTCGACCTCGGCGCTCGAGCCGGGACGATAGGCGCCCAGCCGGATCAACTCCTCCATGTCGGAATAAGTCGACATCACCTGCCGCGCCCGGTTGATCGCCGGCAAATAGGCCGGGTCGGCGGCGCGCGGCATCGTGCGCGAGATCGACTTCAGGATGTTGATCGCCGGATAGCGGCCGCGCTCGGCGATGGCGCGGTGCATGACGATATGGCCGTCGAGAATGCCGCGCACCGCGTCGGCGACCGGCTCGTTATGGTCGTCGCCGTCGACCAGCACCGAGAAGATGCCGGTGATGGTGCCCTGCTCGGTGCCGGGCCCGGCCCGCTCCAGCAGCCGCGGCAGCTCGGTGAACACCGTCGGCGTGTAGCCCTTGGCGGTCGGTGGTTCACCGGCCGACAGCCGATCTCGCGCTGCGCCATCGCAAAGCGCGTCACCGAATCCATCAGCACCAGCACGTCCTTGCCTTCGTCGCGGAAATATTCGGCGATCGCCATGGTGAGGTATGCCGCCTGGCGGCGCATCAAAGCGGGCTCGTCCGAGGTCGAAACCACCAACACCGAGCGCGCCAAACCCGACGGCCCGAGGTCGTCCTGCAAGAATTCCTGCACCTCGCGGCCGCGCTCGCCGACTAGCCCAATGACCGAGACGTCGGCGGCGACGTTTCTCGCCAGCATCGACAGCAGCACCGACTTGCCGACACCGGAGCCGGAGAAAATGCCCATGCGCTGGCCGCGGCAAATGGTGATGAAGGTGTTGAGCGCGCGAACCCCCATGTCGAGCGGCTCGCCGAGCGCGTTGACGACGCGGCCGAGCCAGCCATCGGCCGGACGCACCGCGCCGGCGGCCGACGACACCACGGCGCGGCAGCCGCGCTTGACGCCGTCGAGCGCGGCAAACGGCATCGCCAGCGCATTGGCGCCGGAGAAGCCGACCACCTCGCAGGAGATCGCTCGTGCAGATTGGAATGTTGCCCGGTCTCGATGGTGAGCCGCGAGCCGACCGACATGGCGTGCAACGGCCCAGCGACCTCGACCATCAGCCCGCGCACGCCGACCACGCGGCCAAACATCTCGACGCCGTCGAGATCGACGATTTGCTCTGCGAGGGCCTTCAAGAAAGTGCCTTCACGTCTGGCCTTTATGGCGGATCAATTCACGTCGGATTTTGTCGAACACGCTCACGCCACAGCCGTTCACTTGTCTTTAGGATTACTGATCAATCCTTGCCTTTAACCTCGTGTTTACCCGCGTCGTTAATCATTGGGTCATTCGTCTCGGGGACAGAGGCGAAGCGAGGCGGCGATTCTCTTGCGTGTTCGCCGCTTGAAGACACCTTGAGTCGAAAGAGTCGGTTATCACTGACTCTTAAAGTGGAGCTTGAATCGGGCCGTGGCAAAAAAACCACTCACTCGCAACATCTTACGGCGATTCGGTCGCTGCGGGCCAGTGAATGGTTGCGGGCAGGAATCAGGTTTTGTTAACCATACCGGCATAGTGTCGAATCGGTTGTCCCAAAGTGTTTTTTAGAGGCCGCCGCCACGGCGTGCCGACCTGAGGCCCAAAGGCGATCAACATGGGCGATGAAGGGGACTGGCATGCGCGTTCTGCTGATTGAAGACGACAGCGCGACGGCGCAATCGATCGAGCTGATGCTCAAATCCGAGGCCTTCAACGTCTATACGACGGACCTGGGCGAAGAGGGCGTCGATCTCGGCAAGCTCTACGATTACGACATCATCCTGCTCGACCTGAACCTGCCGGACATGTCCGGCTTCGAGGTTCTGCGCTCGCTGCGGGTCTCCAAGGTCAAGACGCCGATTTTGATCCTGTCCGGGCTGGCCGGCATCGAGGACAAGGTCCGCGGGCTGGGCTTCGGCGCCGACGACTACATGACCAAGCCGTTCCACAAGGACGAGTTGATCGCGCGCATCCACGCCATTGTGCGCCGCTCTAAGGGCCACGCGCAGTCGGTGATCAACACCGGCGATCTCGTCGTCAACCTCGACACCAAGACGGTCGAGGTCAACGGCGCGCGGGTCCACCTGACCGGCAAGGAATATCAGATGCTGGAGCTGCTCTCGCTCCGCAAGGGCACCACGCTGACCAAGGAGATGTTCCTCAATCATCTCTACGGCGGCATGGACGAGCCGGAATTGAAGATCATCGATGTCTTCATCTGCAAGCTGCGCAAGGAGCTGGCCAACGCCTCCTCGGGAAAGAATTACATCGAGACGGTGTGGGGCCGCGGCTACGTGTTGCGCGAGCCGGCGGACGACGAACAGCGGATTCCCGCTTAGTCAAAGGAGCGGCGTAGCCGCTCCCGCAGTCACCGGGCTCTTGACCCGGTGATCCATCTAACGAGATTTGTTTCCAAAGGGCGTGGAGCGATCCGCGCCCTTTTGTTTAGCAGCCCGCGATCGCGAAATTTGATCCCCGCGTTGCGTCTGCGTTCATCTTGAGCCTCTTTCAGGCTCTCTCCCCCCAACTCAAACCCCGCCTCGCGGCGGGGTTTTTTTGTTGTACGGCAAGCGCGGATTTCGATCAGTTGCTGACCAACGGGCAGCCGCCCTCGTGAAGCGGGCGGAAGCCCTGGTCGCCTGGCGTTGTCGACACCAGCTTGTAGAGATCCCAAGGAGCTTTCGATTCCTGAGGCGTCTTCACCTGGAACAGATAGACCGGATGGATGGCGCGGCCGTCCGCCCTGATCTCGCCCTTGCCAAATAGCGGATCGTCTTTCGGAATTGTCTTCATTTTGGCGACGACTGCCTTTCCGTCGCTCACCTCACCGTTAAGGGCTTCCGCCGCCTTGAGATAGTGGAGCGTTCCGGCGTAAGTGCCGGCCTGCGGCATCGACGGCACTGCACCGTCTTTCATCCGCTTGGCAAAGCGGGCGGAGAAAGCCCGGGTCTTATCGTTGAGGTCCCAATAGAAAGTGGCGGTCAGGTTGAGGCCTTGCGCAACCTGCAAGCCGAGCGCTTTCACGTCCGGCAGGAACATCAGCAACGCGGCGATCTTCTGTTTGGATTTGGTCAGGCCGAATTCAGCGGCCTGCTTGATCGCGTTGGTGGCGTCCGAGCCGGCATCGGCGAAGGCGACGACGTCGGCTTTCGAGGCTTGCGCCTGCAACAGGAAGGACGAGAAATCCGACGAGTTGAGCGGGTGACGAACGCCGCCCAGCACCTTGCCGCCGGCCTTGACCACCGCCTCCGTGGTGTCGCGCTCAAGCGCGGCGCCGAACGCGTAGTCCGCGGTGATGAAAAACCAGCTCTTGCCGCCAGCCTGGGTCAGCGCCTGCCCGGTGCTCTTGGCCAGCGCGTATGTGTCATAGGTCCAATGCACGGTGTTGGGGGAGCAGGCTTTGCCGGTTAGATCAGACGAGCCGCCGCTGCTGACCACGGCGACCTTGTTCTTTTCGCGCGCGACCTGATTGACCGCCAACGCAACCGCGGAATTGCCCAGGCCGACAATGGCGTCAGCCTTGTCGACGTCGATCCACTTGCGAGCGATCCCTGCCCCGATGTCCGCCTTGTTTTGGTGATCGGCGGCGATGACGCGCACCGTCCAGCCCTTCTTGGTCAGGCCGGAATCCTCAACCGCCATGTTGGCGGCAAGTGTCGAACCGGCGCCAGTGGCGTCGGCGTAAAGTCCGGAATTGTCTTCCAGCACGCCTATGGTGATTGTGCGGTTTTGCGCCAGCGCCACATCGGAGACCGCAAGAAGGCTCAATGCCACCAGCATCCTTCCTAGCCGTGTCATGACTGTTACTCCGTTGGAGGTGAATGGGTTTGCGAAGACGAGAAAATCCCTGTTACGCTCCGGCTGCGGAGCGCGCTGGACGGCGGTCGGCGCTCTGTGCAAGCTCGGCGAGGATCGTTTGCAGTTGGGCGCGATCCTGCGCGCCCAGCATGCGCAACGGCTGTCGCGGCGGGCCGACCGGACGGCCGACAAGGTCGAGCCCGGTATGCGCGACACGAATATGCGACTTCGCGCAGATGAATTCGCAGATCGGGAACAGCCTGTCCCACAGCGCCCCTGCCGCGACGGCGTCGCGCCGGCGCACCGCCGCGTCGAAAAACGCCATCGCTTCCTGTGGGGCGAAATTGGTGCAGACCGGCGCCCAGCCGGTCGCGCCGGCCATGAACGCTTGCAGGCTGGTCGATTCCCAGCCGGCGATCAGCGTGACTGAATCATTCGTCAGCAAGCGGATCGCGGTGATGCGCGACAGGTCGCCGGTGCTTTCCTTGATGCAACTGACGTTGTCGAGCTTGGCGAGCCGGGCGAGGAGGTCGGGCTTCATGTCGACGCCGGTCGTCCACGGATTGTTGTAGACGCAGATCGGCAGTTTGATGGCCGCCGACACCCGCTCGTAATGCGCAAAGACTTCGTCGGTGGTCAGCGGCCAATACGACACCGGCAGAACCATGACGCCGTCGCAACCGACGTCATGGGCATGCTTCGACAGCGCGATGCAGGACGATGTCGTGCGCGCGCCCGTGCCGGCGATGATGGAGAGACGACCCTTGGCGTGTTTGGCGGCGGCGGCCGTCGCCTTGGTCATCTCCTGGTCGGAGAACGATCCGTTGCCACCGGTGCTGCCGAAGATGCAGATGCCGTCGACGCCGTTTTCGATCTGATGATCGATGGTCTGGAGCAGCCGTTTTTCGTCGATGGTCTCGCCGTCGTCGGCGGTCGGGGTCGGAATGAACGTGAACACCCGGGACCAAAATGATTTCCGATCAGTCATGCTTCGTCCTCCGATTTCCTTTTTGATCCAGCCGCCCTCGCTGACCGCGTCAGGGACGGCCGAGTTGGGTCTAGCGGACCACATATCATGCTGTCTGACAAGCAGGCAGTGTGATAGTTCTTGCGCTGTAAAGCGTACCTCCGTAAGGGGAAAGCGACGCAATTCCGGCCGATTCTTTACAGCCGTTTCTTGGAAACCAGATGTCCAGCCCTGCCTCGAAGTCACTCACTCCGGTCCTACGCACCTCTTTGGTCGAAGAGGTGATCGCCGCCATGCAACGGATGCTGGGCGAGGAAAACTGGTCGCCGGGTTCCAAGTTGCCGTCGGAACAGGAACTCGGCCGTCAGCTCGGCGTCGGTCGCTCAACCATCCGCGAGGCGCTGCGTGTGCTCGGCCACTTGGGGCTAGTTGAGTCCCGCACCGGGCTTGGCACCTATGTGGTCAACCGCGGAATGCCCCACGGCCGGGTCGAGCACCCGCGCACGCCCGAGGTGCTGCACGAGCTTTATGAATTCCGCCGATCCGTCGAGATACCGGCGGCGAGCCAGGCTGCGGAACGCCGGACGCACCAGGAAATGAAACGCATCCGTGACGCCTGGCGCGAGTGCGAGGTGGCGGTGATGAAGGACAGCCCGGACGAATTCGCGCGGCTCGATTACGAGTTTCATTTTTCGGTAGTGCAGGCGGCGCACAATCGGTTTTCAATCGACGCCTACCAAGGTTTGAAAAATGTGTTCGCCGGCTATGTGAACCTGATCCTCGCGCTCGGCCCATTGCGCAGCATGTTGAACTTTCACGACGGGCTGATCGACGCGATCGAACGGCAGGATCCCGACGCGGCAGCCAGCGCGGTCGAGCAGAATTTCATGGAAACCGATGTGCGGCTGCGGCTGCTATTGCAGGGAAACGGCGGTGGCAATGATTAATGCAGGAAGCCGCAATCGATTATTGCCATTCGCGCCGGCGCGAGCGGCGGGTGTTAGTCGAGTTGCCGCATCGTCCGGACGATGTCGTGCGACGCGTACGGCTTCGCCAGGAACAGGCTGCCGTCCGGCATCGCGGCTTCGGGCGGCCGCTGCTTGCCGGTGGTGATGACGATCTTGACCGGCGGCCAGCGGACGCGCACCGCGGCGGCGAGCCTGAGGCCGTCCATCGAGCCCGGCATGTTGATGTCGGTGAAGACGGTGTGGATGTCGTCGCGCGATTCAAGAATCGCAATGGCTTCGTCGGCGTTCGACGCAGTCAGCACGTCATAGTCCAAGGCTGCGAGTTCCTGGCTGACGAACTGACTGATCAGAAATTCATCTTCGACGACGAGAACGGTCGTTTTTGTCACTGAACTGCCGGCTTTCCGGACGCATAGGCCCCATAAGGTTTCAGAGACAGGTCAATACGAAAACGGCGAAGTCGTTCCATTCACCTCGCATTCATCTTGGGGTTACCGGCGCGGGACAAAGCGGAACTCGGCCGCCTGCCTATTTCCCACGATGTTCCCGCACGAAGGCGGCGAACGGAACCCAGATTGGAGGCCTGTTGGAGGCCGCCAAAGATTAGCTCAATCGCATATCCGCTGGACCGTGCTGCCAGAACACCACCATCTGCCCTCCAGCGCCCGTTGGAAGCTGAGCTTGCGTCGCTATTCCGCCGCCTGCTGGCCGGGCGGGCGCATCGAGCGCAGCCCGTCCGCCTCGCCGGCCGAGATCGTGGTGCGCACCATCAGCCGCGGCTCGTCCGACGGCCACGGCCGGCCGCGATGCATGGTGGCGCGGTTGTCCCACATCACCACGTCGCCATTCCTCCAAGCGTGCACGTAGCTCAAGCCCGGCGCGGTCGCCGCCTCGGTCAATTCATCGATCAGCCTGCCGCCCGCCGCATCGTCCATGCCCTCGACGGTGTAGGCGTGCGAGGCGAGATAGACCGCGCCGCGGCCATTGGCCGGATTTTTCCACACCATGCGGTGGCAGACCGGCGGCAACGCCGCGCGCTCCTCGGGACTCGCCAGCCCCTCGGCGATCTTGCTGCGCGAATGGTCGTAGTCGTGCCAGGCGAAGGATTTCTCCAGCTTGGCGCGCATCGCCGCATCGAGCCGCTCGAAGGCGAGCCGCGTCGAGACGAATTCGGTTTCGCCGCCATGGGCGGGCACGGTGCGCGCCGACAAGATCGAGGTCAGCGCCGGCACCGGCTTGAAAGACGAGTCGGTGTGCCAGAGCTGGTTCGCCTTGTTGCGCAGCGCATAGCGGTGATCGGGCGGCACCACTTTGCCGTCGGTGCCGATATTGGTGAGCGTGATGAAATGCGTGCCGGTGCCGGCCGAGCCGACCTTGGTGATCTCCGGCTCGCCGAACCGGCGCGAGAAAGCGAGCTGGCTCTCATTGTTGACGTCCTGGTTGCGGAACACCAGCACCGACTGGTCTTCGAACGCCGCGCGCACCTCGTCATAAGCCGCGTCGCTTTCGGCAACCTGTTGAATGGTGACGCCGCGCAATTCGGCGGCAAAGCCCGGACCCAGCGGGATAATGTCCATTGTTCGTCTCCATATTCCGCCGCTTGCCGCGACGGCGGTTGCATCGATTCGAGCCCGTCCGCCGCACCGGCGGAGACGGTGGTGCGCACCATCAGCCGCGGCTCCTCGTTCGGCCACGACCGGCCGCGATGCATGGTGGCGCGGTTGTCCCACATGACGATGTCGCCGTTCTTCCAGGCGTGCAGGTAGGTCGTGCCGGGCGCGGTCGCTGCCGCGGTCAATTCATCGATCCACGCCGCGCCTTCAGGCTCGCTCATGCCGGCGACGCTCTTGGCGTGCGAAGCGAGGTAGAGCGCCTTGCGGCCGTTGGCCGGGTTCTTCCAGACCATCCGCCAACACACCGGCGGGAACGCCGCACGCTCGTCCGCGCTCGCCAGATCCTTGGCGATCTTGCCCTTGGAGTGCGAATAGTCGTGCCAGGCGAACGAAGCTTCGAGCTTGTCCTGAAGCGGGCGGTCGAACTTCTCGAAGGCGAGCCGCATCGAAACAAACTCCGTCTCGCCGCCATGGGCCGGCACGATGCGCGCCGACAGGATCGACGCCAGCGCCGGCGTGGTCTTGAACGACGAGTCGGTGTGCCAGAGCTGGTTCGCCTTGTTGCGCAGCGCGTAGCGATGGTCGGGCGCGACCACCTTGCCGTCCTTGCCGAAATTGCTGAGCGTGATGAAGTGGCCGCCCATGCCGGCGGTGCCGACCGGCACCACTTCCGGCCCGCCGAACCGGCGCGTGAAGGCAAGCTGTGCTTCGTTGCTGACGTCTTGCCCACGCAGCACGATCACCGAGTGCGTCTCGAACGCCGCGCGCACGTCTTGATACGCGGCATCGCCACCGGCGACGTCCTGAATGGTGACGCCGCGCAATTCGGCGGCAAAGCCCGGACCCAGCGGCAGGAGTTCCATCGGCTTAACTCCGTGGACTAGCGTAGCACGAGTTTTCCCTAAAACCGCGGCGGCGGCAATGCACCTGAATTCGCCGGCCGGGCTTGACATTCCAAATATCTAGGATTATATTCCAGACGTTCTGTCCGCCGAGGGCGCTCTCATGAGGCGTCGTGATAGCGGGGCAGGATGCGGCGCCCGCGGGCGTGGTTCGCAGCCACGTACTCGGGAGGCCCCGGGACCCGACCGGGCGGCATTACGACCGCTCTGCGAGGAGCTCGCTGTATTGGCCGGTAAAGGAGCCGGTTCAAGAAGCGCGGACCCGAGGCCCGAAATCGCCGCCAATGGAG
>JBPCQM010000149.1:0-27091 GCA_050998115.1 Pseudolabrys sp.
GAACTTCTACATGCTGGGCAGCATGGGGCTGTCGATCCCGATTGCGCTCGGCGTCGCCATTGCGCAGCCGCACCGCCATGTCGTTGCGCTGGACGGCGACGGTTCGCTGCTGATGCAACTGGGCTGCCTCGCCACCGTCGCTATGCTGGGGCCGAAAAACCTGACGATGGTGGTGTGGGACAACGGGATATACCAGATCACGGGGGCGCAGCCCACCGCGAGCGCCGGAACCGCCGACCTGGTGGCGATTGCGCGCGGTGCCGGCATCGCGACGGCGAACTGGGCCGCCGACGAGGAGGATTTCGACAAGCTCGTCGCCGCCGCGATTCATGACCGAGGGGCATGTTTCATCGCCGCGCGCATCGACCGGGAGCCCGCGGCCGGCGCCACCGACCGTGATCCGGTGCAGATCCGCGAGCGCTTCATGCGCGGGCTCGGCGTGCGACGACCCGCCTAGCGCCCGCGGCAAATGCCGCGTGCTAGAATGAGTCCATGACACAATATTCGCGGCGGGCCGCGCTGCTGCTGGGCGCCGGCCTCGCAGGAGGGGCCATGATGCCCAACGCCGGCGCGCAAGACGCGATGCGCGTCATGGCTAAGCGGCCGATCCCGCATTCCGGCGAATTACTGCCGGTGATCGGGCTCGGCACCGCCAATAATTTCGGCAGTGCCGACCGCAGTGATCTGCGCAAGGTGTTCGAAAGCCTGGTGAACGGCGGCGGCACACTGATCGATAACTTTTGTTTCGCCGGCGCTTTTGCTTGCTTCTTCGATCGTTCGGCAGACTGCTTGCGTTTGCCTGGTGCCTTGGCCATTGATGCCTCCTTCATTATCAGGATTGGACCACGGTGGCCGACGCTGGGAAAGACCCTCCAAAACCCGCAGGCATTCGCATCTTCGTTGACGCCGACGCCTGTCCGGTCAAGCCGGAAATCTACCGGGTCGCCGAGCGGTACGGCCTCAAAGTCTATGTGGTTGCCAACGCATTCATGGCGGTGCCGGACCACGACCTGATAGAGCGCGTGACCGTCAGCGAAGGTCAGGACGCGGCCGATGACTGGATCGCGCAGCACGCCGGCGCTAGCGATATCGTGGTCACCGCTGATATCCCGCTGGCGGGCCGTTGCATACGCAATAGCGCGACGGTGATCGGCCCGACCGGCAAGCCGTTCACCGACGATTCGATCGGCATGGCCATCGCGACGCGCAACTTGCTGACGGACCTGCGCTCGGCCGGAGCAACGACACGCGGCCCGCCGCCGCTAACGCGGCAGGACATTTCACGTTTTCTGTCGGCGCTCGATCTGGCGGTGGTGCGGCTTACGCGAAAATTTGCGGAGTGACTTAGGCACCAGGCCCGCTCATGCCCGCGCGCGCGGGATTTAGAGTTACGAATCAGGGCGGCAGCAATTTATGCGCTGGATCCCCGCTTTCGCGGGGACGAACGGGGGCATTACTCCGCCGCCTCGCTGGCGCCGCCGTGGGCTTTCGACCAGCCGGCCGGGTCGTTGATGAATTTTTCGACCTCCGCCAGCTTCTTGGCGTCGAATTTTCCGCTCCCCTTGGCTACCGCCAGCACATCCCGCCAGGTCGTCAGCGCGTGCAGCGTGACGCCCAAGTCGCCGAGGATTTTCTTGCCCTGCGGATAGATGTCGTAAAAGAACAGCACAATGCAGTGGTCACATTTGCCGCCGGCGTCGCGGATCGCCTTGACGAAATTGACCTTGCTCTTGCCGTCGGTAGCGAGATCTTCCACTAACAACACGCGCTGCTCCTCAATCAATTGGCCTTCGATTTGCGCGCCGCGACCAAAACCCTTCGCTTTCTTGCGGACATATTGCATCGGTAGGCCGAGCCGGTCGGCAATCCAGGCCGCGAACGGGATGCCGGCGGTCTCGCCGCCCGCCACCGCGTCGATCTGGTCGCGGCCGACGTCGCGCGCGATCGTCGCGATCATGAAATCCATCAGCACCGAGCGCACATGCGGGAAGGAGATCAGCCAGCGCGAGTCGTTATAGACCGGGCTCGCCCAGCCTGAGGTGAAAATGAACGGCTTGTCGTCCATAAAACGGACAGCGCCGGTCTCGAGATACATCCGCGCGGTGAGTTCGGCGATTATCTTGTTGTCGATGTAGGTGTTGGGCGCCGCGTTGTTCATGCTTGTTACCGATAAGGCAGCAGCAGACTCAATCCAAGCCTGCCAGTGAAGAGTTTTCAACCAAAATAGGCCTCGCGCACTTCGTCGCGGCCGGCAAGCTCGGCCGGTGTACCACCCGCCACCACCCGGCCTTTCGACAGCACATAGCCGAAATGAACGATCGCCAGCGTCTGGTGGACGTTCTGCTCGACCAGGAACACCGTGATGCCAAGTTGGTTGATGCGGCGTATGATTTTGAAATTCTCCTGCACCAGCAGCGGCGACAGCCCGAGCGACGGCTCATCGATCAGCAACAGCTTCGGCGCCCGCATCAGGCCGCGGCCGATCGACACCATCGCCTGTTCGCCGCCCGACATAGTGCCGGCTAGCTGCCCGCGGCGCTCGGAAAGTCGCGGGAAAATCTCGTAGATCTCGCCTATTCGCTTACGGACCACGGCCTCCGAGGGTTCCTGATACGCACCGAGCCGCAGATTCTCCTCGACGCTGAATTTCGGGAACACCTTGCGGCCTTCCGGGATGCAGGCGACGCCGGCGGCGATCACTCTATGAGTCGGCTGTGCGGTGATGTCGTTGCCGTTGAACACGATCCGGCCAGCGCGCGGCGGGGTGAGGCCAAGTATGGAACGGATCAGGGTGGTCTTGCCGGACCCGTTGGAGCCCAGCAGGCAGGTGATGCTGCCCGGTTCAATCGTCAGCGACACGCCAACCAGCACATCAGCCTTGTCGTAAGCGGTGAACACGTTGTCGACGGTCATGCCGGCGGTCACGACGCTACTCCGAGGTAGGCTTCCTGCACCTGTCGGTCGGACGCGATCTGCCGGTATGGCCCTTCCGCGATCTTGCTGCCGAAATTAAGCACGACGCAACGGCTGGTGATGCGCTCGATCACCCCCATTTCGTGTTCGACGATGACGATGGTGAGATCGGCGTTAAGGCTGCGTACCTGAAGGATATCGTCCATCAGCGCGGTGGTTTCCTCATGCGTCATGCCGGCGGAAGGTTCGTCAAGCAGCAGCAATTTCGGCTGCGAAATCAGTGCGCGGCAAATTTCGATGCGACGCCGGTCGATCATCGGCAGGCCGGCGACCGGATCGAACATCCGCGCCGCCAGCCGTGGCTCGAACAATTCGACCAGAGCCCGCGCTTGGGCGTAGGCAGCCTCGAACTCCCGCTTGAATTTGCCGCGCTGGAACAAATTGAAACCGATGCCTTGATGGAGCCGCTTGTGATTGCCGACCATGATGTTGTCGAAGATCGACAACGGCAGTGACAAGCGTGAGCGCTGGAAAGTGCGGGAGATGCCGGCGCGGTAGATCGCCTGCGGCGAGGCCTGCGTAATCGCAACGCCGTCGAACGAAACCTCGCCGTGATCGGCGCCATATATCCCGGTCACTACGTTGAAAAACGTAGTCTTGCCGGAGCCGTTTGGCCCGATCAGCCCGAGAATCTCGTTGCGCTCGACCGCCAAGTCGAGCCGATCGAGCGCCACCACGCCGCCGAAATTCTTGGTCAGCGCGCGGGCCTCCAGCGTCGCCGTCATGGCCGCCACCCGGGAAAATAGCGCCGCACCGGGCGCGGCAGCAGGCCTTCCGGCTTAAACAGCAGGACGCCGATCACCATCACCGCATAAATCAGGAAGCGGTATTCCTGAATGGTCTGCAATTTCTCCGGGACGATCACGACGATGATGGTGGCGAGGGCCAGCCCCCACGGATTGCCGATGCCGCCTAGCAGCAAGATCGACACCAGAATGAGCGAGTCGGCGAAAGTGTAGTTATTCGGCGCGACGAAAGCACCGACCATGCCGTACAGCGCGCCGGCGACCCCGATCAGGAAATTACCCAGTAAGAAGGCGGTGATCTTCCAGCGCGCGAGATTGAGGCCGAAGCAGCGTGCCGCGGTTTCGTCGAGCCGCAGCGCGTCTAGATTGAGCCCGATCCAAGATCGCTCCAGCCGCCGCACCAGGACGAAGGCGCCGATCAGCAACAACAAACTGGCGACGAAATAATGCAGGTAGAACGACAGCGAGATTTTTCCGATCTCGATGTTGCTGTTGAAGGCGATGCCGAAAATATTCATGCCGGGCACCTGCATGCCTTGCGGGCCGCCGACCACGTCGTTGACTTCGAGGAACGTCTTGAACAGAAGGGCGAAGGCGATCGTCACCACAGCGGCGTAATGCCCGCGCGTGCGCAGCACCGGGAACAGCAGCAGAGAGCCGATCAGTGCCGCCAGGAGGCCGCCGATCAGCAGGACAATCAGATGCGGCAGCGGCGTGAATGTATTGAGCACGGCCGAGGTATAAGCGCCGATCCCGAAGAATGAGGCACCAGCGAAATTAAGCACGCCAGCGTAGCCGAACTGGATGTTGAGGCCGAGCGAGGCCACCGTGTAGAGCATCATGGTGGTGACCAGCAGTAGCACGAAATGGTCCTCGCGGAACACAGCGGCGATGATGCAGAGCGCGACGACGGCGAAAATGCCGAGCGCATCCTCGCGATCCGCGAACGAGCGGCTGACCGGCTCGAGCCAACCGAACCAAGCGGCCACCAGCACGGCAATGATACCGAACGCCAGAAGGCCGATAATCAGCGGCTGCTTTTCGGCGGCCAACAGTGCAATCAAATAGGCGGCGGCCAGCACCAGCGCGGTTAGCCCCGGGACCAACGGCGCGCGTGCCTCTCGGATCAGCGCGGTCATGCGCTCACACCCGCTCGCTGATCTTTTCGCGGATCAGGCCGGTCGGCCGCCACGCCATCAGCGCGATCACAACCGCGAAGGCGAACACATCCTTATAGGCGCTGGCGAACGGCAACGCGACCGCGCCGATGGTTTGCAATGCCGCGAATATGAAGCCGCCAAGAATAGCGCCGTAGATACTGCCGAGCCCGCCGATAATGGCGGCGGCGAAACCGATGACACCGAGATAAAGCCCGATGCCGAAATTGATCTCGTTGTAATAAAGCCCGTTCATGACGCCGGCGAAGGCGGCCAGTGCCGAGCCGATCGCGAAGGTGATCAGCACGATCTGGGTGAAGTTGATCCCCATGGTGCGAGCGGTTTCCTCGTCCTGCGCCACCGCGCGGATCGCCAGGCCGAGCTTGGTGCGGTTGAGGAGGAATTGCAGCCCGATAATGACCAGCGCGCCGGCGGTCAGCATGATGACGTTGTCGAGCCGCAGGTTAAAATTGCCGAAGTCGATCGAGTTTTTCGGCAGTAGCGCAGGGAATGGCTTTGGGTTGGCGCCTTGCGGATAGAACAGCCGTACGGCCTCGCGCAGCACGGTGCCGAGCATCAGCGTGATCAGCAGGGTGTTAAGCGCGGGCGCCGCGCGCAGCGGCATCACCAGGTAACGTGCGATCAGCATGCCGAGAAAGGCCATCGCCAGCGTCGAGACGGCGAGCAGCACCAGCAAATCGAACAGCGGCGATCGCAGCCCAATGTTTTGCAGTCCGACATACGCGGCGAGCGCTGCGAACGAGCCGACGGTAAGCACGTCGCCGTGCGAGAACTTGATGATGTCGAGCACGCCGAAGAACAGCGTGAAGCCGACCGCAACCAACGCGTACATCATGCCGAGCATCAGCCCGTTGATGACGTATTGGGCGAACAGCCCGGCGTCCATGTCAGAGATCCAGCGGCGATAGGAGGCAGGGAGGCGGGAACGGATCCCGCCTCGCTTGCGCGTTACTTCTGGCCCGGCAGCTTGCGCTTGCCAGCGGCGTATTCGCTGTTTTCCCATTCGACGAACTTGCCGTCCTGGACCACGTATTTGGTAATGACCGGAACGGTGTTCTGCCCGTGGTCGTCAAAGGTAATCTTGCCGACGATCGAATCGCGATCCTTCACGTTGGCGAGGTCCTCGATCACCTTCTTACGGTCCGGCCCGACCTTTTCGATCGAGTCGAGGATCATATTCATCGCCGCGTAAGCGAAGGCGCCATAAGCTTCGGGCGGGTTGTCGTATTTCTGCGCATTATAATTTTCCATGAAGAACTTGCCGCCTGGAAGCTTTTCGGTCGGCGCGCCTTCGCGGAACGCCAGTGTGCCTTCGGCCAGCGGGCCGAGGCCTTGGATGTAGGCGTCGGACACGATGCCCGAGGTGCCGTCGAACACCGCATTGATGCCAAGTTTGTCCATCTGCTGGCGGATACGCACGCCGATCGGCGTTAGGCCACCGAAATAGATCACCTGCGGATTGAGCGACTTGATCTTTGTGAGTTCAGCGGTGAAGTCCTGCTGTTCGGCGGTGACGCCGAACACGCCAATGATTTTTGCCTTGCCGAGCTTGTCCAACGACTTGGTGAAATATTCGTTGTGACCTTTGCCGTAGTCGGTGGTGTCGTGGATCACCGCGACCGTGGTGTAACCGAGCTTGGTGATCAGTTCGGCATTGGCGTCGTTCTGGTTGATCATGGTGCCATTGACGCGATGCACCTCGGCGTATTTGTTGCGGTAAGTGATGTCGGGCAGCACTGCGCCCCATACGATCACGGGAAAGCCGAACTTGTGGTAGGTGTCGACCGTCGCGATCGCGGTCGCCGAGCAGTAATGCGTCGCGGCGGCGATGATATCCTTGTCGGCTGCCATCTTGGTGGCCTGCTGCACCGCGACGTTCGGCTTGCATTCGTCGTCGAGCACAACCAATTCGTATTCGTATTTCGCCTTGGCGTCGGCGTTACGCAATTTGACCGCGAGATCGGCCGAATTGCGGCCGCCAATGCCGTTGACCGATACGCCGCCGGTCAGCGGGCCGATAAAGCCCACTTTGACCTTGTCCTTGGCCTGCGCGGTGGCAACTGAGGCTGCGAGTGTGAGGACCGCGGCAAGCGCGATCGCGTTGGATCTATGGAGCACGGAAACCTCCCCTGAGTTTTGTCGTTGCCGCGATCTTAAACGAGAGGGGGGCAGGGTCAAAACGGCGTTTTGTGCGCCCTGTCAGCCAGACATGCCGAGATGAGGCGATAGTGCATAGGCCAGATCGAGCAGCGCTTCGTCGCCCCCGGGCCAGCCGATAAACGACAGACCGATCGGGCAGCCGGACACCGTGCCGGCAGGGATGCTGACTTGCGGCAGTCCGGTGAGGCTGGCGATGCAGGTCAGCCGCATGATGCGGACGCGAAAGCTCTCAAGCGCGTCGCCGGACAGATCGGTCCTTGCCGCGATGCAGGGCGCGGTCGGCAGCGCCAGCACGGTGCCCGGCACTGCGATCTGGCCGACATGCTCGCGCATTTGCGCGCGTTTCGCGGAGGCGGCATCCGCCTGCGCCTTGGTAACGGTTGCGGAAAACGCGATACGCTCTTTGACGCCGGGCCCGATCTCCGGGCGATGCTTGGTAACGAAGTCGCCGAAAACCTGCCAGACCTCGGCGGCCTGGGCGATTCGGAACGTCTCGCGCCAGAGATCGAGCCCATCCGGCGCGATCTTGGCGTGCGTCATCGCCGGCAGGTCGTCCGACATGAATTCGAGTAGCGTGCGCAGCAGGTCGTCCACTTCCGGGTCGGCTTGCGCGAAGGCATCTTCCAGCACGACGACGCGCTGGATCTTCGCCGGCAGGCGGCGTTGATCGAGCAGGACGGGTCCGACATTGCGAAAGACGCCCGGCGTCGCGGCGAACCAGCCGGGCACGTCGAGAGAAGGCGCCATATCCTGCACACCGGTGGCGTCGATACGGCCGTGCGTCGGGCGCAAGCCGTAGATGCCGTTGAATGCGGCCGGAATGCGCACCGATCCCCCGGTGTCGCTGCCGAGCGCGATGTCACACAGGCCGGCTCCGACAGCCGATGCCGACCCGGACGACGAGCCGCCGGGCACACGCCCCGGTGCGCGGGCGTTGATAGGCATGCCGTAGTGGTGGTTGATGCCGCTAACGCTAAAGAAGAACTCGTCGCAGATTGTCTTGCCGATCACGGTAGCTCCAACATCGAGCAATTTCTGCACGGCCGGGCAATTCCTGCCGGCGGGTTGATGCGTCTCCAGCCATTTCGGATTGCCACAACCGGCGACGTAGCCGGCGAGGTCGTACATGTCCTTGACCGCGAGCGTCAGCCCGGCGAGCGGGCCGGACGACGCGCCTTTGATCGGCGTAGAAATGTCGTGCGGGACGAAGGCCGAGCGATAAATCTGCGACGACATGAACACCTGCCCTTGGGTCATGAATCCGGTGCCTTCGGGCCGGCCTTGAGGAACCAGTCGTGGATCTGCGAGCCGTTCCAGAACAGCACGTCCTTCTTGTCGCGGATTTTCTCAAAAATCTTGCGGAAATACTTGGTGCGGTGCGCGGCGCCCATGATGTAGGGATGCACCGAGATCGCCATGACGCGAGCGGATTCCTTGGAATCCTTGTGGATTTGCTCAAACTGATCGATCGCGCGTTCGTAGAACTCCGACGCCTTGTGGTGCTGGATCAGCATCATGGCGACGTCATTGCACTCCTGCGTATAGGGAATATTGACGATCGGCTTCTTGCGGGTCTTCAGCCAGACCGGCTGGTCGTCCAGCACCCAGTCGGCGACATAGCTATAACCTTCTTCGGCCAGGATATCCGGCGTTTCCCAGGTCTCGGTGAGGCCGGGACCGAGCCAGCCGCGCGGCCGTTTGTGGGTGACGCGCTCGATCACCTCGGCGCTGATGCGGATATCGTCGCGCTCGTTCGCAACTTTCTGCATGTTGCGCTGGGTGAAGCCGTGGCCGACGAACTCCCATTTGCGCTCGACACAGGCCTTGACGATGTCGGGATAGGCTTCGAGCGCGCAGCCGTTGATGTTGATGACGCCCGGGATCTTGAACTCGTCATAGACCTTCAGCAGCCGCCAGAAGCCGACCCGGTTGCCATATTCGTGCCAGCACCAGTTTGGGATATCCGGCATCGGCTGGCCGCCAGCTGGCGGCGTCAGCACGGTGCGCGGCATGGTCTGGGTCGGGTCCCATTCCTCGACATTGGTGATGGTCCACACCACCATGCGGGCTTCCATCGGCAGCTTGAGCTTTTTGCGGGTGCCGATCGCCGAATATTTCAGGCGGTCGTTCGGCAACATGCCGACGGCAGGTTTGGGAAAATTCATTCCGCGGCCTTCAGTTCTCGGGCGGCGATGCCTTTGTACCAATCATAAATCTGCTCGCCGTTCCAATGCAGCACGCCGTCGTGCTTGTTGACGTAGTCGTAGATCGCCTCGAGATATTTGATGCGGTGCGGCTGCCCGCTGATGTAGGGGTGGATGGCCAGCGCGCAAATCTTCGCGCGATCCTTGCCCTCGGCATAGAGCCGGTCGAACTGGTCGATGGTGCGCTTGAGCAGGTAATCGCTCTCGTGGTGCTGCACCATCATCATCGGGATGTCGTTAAGCTCGATGGTGTAAGGCAGCGTCACCAGCGGCCCCTTCGCGGTTTTGATCACTTTCGGCTCGTCGTCATAGACCCAGTCGCCGATGTATTTGACGCCGGCGGCGGCGAGGTGCTCCGGCGTATCGAGCGTCTGTGTCAAGCCGGGGCCGAGCCAGCCGACCGGGCGCTTGCCGGTGAATTTCTCGATAATGTCCATCGAGCGCTTGATCATGGCCGGCTGATCCGGCTCCTTGTGGATCGGGCCCTGCTCGTAGGCATGGCCCATGAATTCCCAGTCGTCGTCGCGCGCCTGCGCGGCGACGCGCTCGTAATCCTCGCAAATGCGGGCGTTGGCTGAGAGTGTCGGCTTGATACCAAGCCGCTTGAACAGATTGAAGAATCGCCAGCAGCCGACCCGCATGCCGTATTCATGAAACGCCCAATGCACCACGTCCGGCATTAGCGCGACGCCGGTCGGCGCCGGGAGAAGCTGGCGCGCCATCGGCTTGCCGATGTCCCAGACCTCGTAATTGACGATGGTCCAGAACACGATGCGGGCCTTGCCCGGCAGTTTGAGCGGCTCCCGATCGACAATCGCCGAATAGTCGCTGCGTTCGCGCGGGATCATCGGGTCGGCCATCGGTGGTCTCCGTCATTCCGGGACGGCCCGATGGGCCGGGCCCGGAATCCATATCCCCGGTCCGTGTTTATGGATTCCGGGTTCGCCGCCATAGCGCGTCGAAGACGCGCGTAAACGCGCTTATGGCGGCGCCCCGGAATGACCGGCGTCGGCATAAGCATGTCACGCGTCCGCGGCGACGCGCAAGCCGACCAGTCGTTCCAGCGTCGCATGGTCATTACGCAAGTCCGCCGAGGGGCCGTTATACGCGACCGCTCCGCGCTCGAGCACGATGGCATTCTCGGTCAATTCCAGCGCGATTTCGGTGTGTTGTTCGACCAGAACGATGGCGATGCGGCGGTCAGACAGCATCAGCTTGATCGCCGCGATCAGTTCCTCGACGATCACCGGCGCGAGGCCTTCCAGCGGTTCGTCGAGCAACAGAAGCGCCGGATTGGTCATCAGCGCGCGGGCAATCGCCAGCATCTGTTGTTCGCCGCCGGAAAGCTGGTTGCCCATGTTGCGGCGGCGCTCAGTCAGCCGCGGAAAAATTTCATATACTCCGGCTAAACCCCATGCGCCTGGCCGGGCAGTCGTGCAGAGATTTTCCTCGACGCTGAGCGATGGAAAAATTTCGCGCTCCTGCGCCACCCAGCCGATGCCGGAGCGAGCGCGGTTGTGCGGCGCCATGCGCGAGATGTCGCCGCCGCGCCAGCGGATTTCGCCGTGGCGCATTTGCGTGTAACCCATGATGGTAAGCAGCAGCGTCGACTTGCCGACGCCGTTGCGCCCAAGCACGGCGAGGCTGCCGTGTTCCGGCACGTCGAACGAAACGGCATGTAGCACTGTGGCGCTGCCGTAACCGGCGCGCACTTTGTTGAGCGAGAGCAGCGCGTCAGCCATGATTGTCACTCATGCTTGCGCGTCCCCAGATAAACCTCACGCACGCCCGGATGCGCGGCGATTTCGGCCGGTGAGCCTTCGGCGAAAATCGCGCCGCCGACCAGTACGAGGATGTGGCTGGCGAACCGAAAGACAACATGCATGTCGTGCTCGATGAACAGCAGGGTCAGATCGCCGGACAGGCCGGCTACCGCCTCGAAAATGTCGCCGGATTCTTCCTGCGGCACGCCGGCGGCCGGCTCATCGAGCAACAGCACTTTCGGCCTGGTCGCGAGCGCCAGTGCGATTTCGAGCAGGCGCTGGCGGTCGTATGGCAGTTCGCGGGTTTCCTGGTAACAGTCGTTGCCGAGCCGCAGTCTCGCCAGAATGCCGTAGGCCTCCTCGATCGCTTCCTTGTGGGTGCCGATATTGCTCCAGAATTGGCCGGCGATGCCGCGGCGCTCCATCACCGCGAGCGTCACCGCCTCGAGCGCATTGAGATGCGGGAATAGCGTGTTGATCTGGAAGGTGCGGGCGAGGCCGCGCCGCACCCGGTCCTGCGGCTCGAGCGCGGTGATCTCCTCATTGCCGAGAAAAATCTCGCCCTCGTCCGGCGCGATCATGCCGGTGATCAGATTGATCAGCGTGGTCTTGCCGGCGCCGTTTGGGCCGATCAGTGCGTAACGTACGCCCTTCGGCAAGTTGATTTCGATGTTGCTGGCGACCACCAGCGAGCCGAATCGCTTGCCAAGGCCGCGCGTCGAGAGCGCGATGTCGCCGGGGGGCGCGCTCATTTGCGTCTCCAGCGCGCGTAGAGGGTGGACAAGCCGCCAAGAATGCCACCGGGAAGGAAAATGACGACGCCGACCAACAGCAGCCCGATCCAGAAATACCAGAACTGCGGCGCGATCCCGGAAAACTGATCGCGCGCCACCAGAAAAATGAACGAGCCGATCAGCCCGCCGTAAAGCCGCCCGGCGCCGCCGAGCACCAGCATCACCAGCACGTCGGCCGAACGCTGGAAGCTGATGGATTCGAGCGCGACGGTCTGTGTCGTCTGCGCCAGGATGGCGCCGGCAACGCCGGCCAAAGCGGCGGCGATGGTATAGGCCATGCGGATATGCGCGCGGCTCGCCGCGCCAATCGCCGGCATGCGCACCCAGTTTTCGCGAATGCCGCGAAGCGCCAAGCCGAACGGCGAATTGACCAGCCGCCGCACACCGAGAAAGGCTAGGAACAGCACGGCGAGCGCATAGCTATAGGCGACGTAGCCGTAGAGATCGAACCTGAAGACGCCGAACAGCGGCATCACCTTGACACTCTGCAATCCATCGGAGCCGCCGGTCAGCCAGTGCGCCCGGTTGGCGACTTCTTGCGCTAGCAAGCCGATGCCCAGCGTGATCATAATCAGCGTGAGATGACGAAACCGCGAGACGATGAAGCTCGCTGCAAAACCGGCGATCCCGGCCAGCACGCCGCCGACCACAAGGCCGGAAAACGGCTCGCCCCAGACGTGGATGGCAAATAGCCCCGCGCCATAAGCGCCGATGCCGAAAAACGCGGCGTGGCCGAGCGAGACGACGCCGCCATAGCCGAGGATCAGATCGAGCGAAAGCGCGAACAGCGCGGCAATGGCGATCTGACTCGCCAGCGACAAATAATCGGGAAACAGCAGGAACGGCAGCAGCGCCGCCAGCCAAAATATGATTTCCAACGGATGCCAGCGGCATCGCGCCTGCAGCCAGGCTTGCGGCGCAATCCGCGACGTCATGGGTGCAGCGGGCGCCGACACCGCCGCTTGGTGCATGGCCGCATCCGAAAACCGGTTTTCACTTTTCGGGGCCATGCGCTAGCGCCTTCCGAACAGCCCAACCGGCTTCCACATCAGCACCACGATCATCACGAGGTAAATGAGGAAGGCGCCAAGCTCGGGAAAATAATATTTCCCGGCAATGTCGCTGATGCCGATCAGGATGGCCGCCATAAACGAGCCGGCGATCGAGCCAAGCCCGCCGACCGCGACGATGATCAGCACGTAAACCAGATATGCGAACGAGAAATTCGGATCGAGCCCGACGATCTCGATCGCCAGCGCGCCGCCAAGCCCGGCGAGTCCGGAGCCGAGCGCGAAGGTCGCAGCGAAGGTCTTGTCGACGTCAATGCCGAGGCCTTGCGCCATCCGCTGGTTGTCGACCGCTGCACGCACCATCGCGCCAAACCGTGTGTATTCGAGCCCGCCGATCAACAACACCGTCACCAGCAACGCGACGGCAATGAGAAAGAGCCGGTAGTTGCCAAGCCCGAGGCCAAGAAATGCCGTCGAGCCGCGCAGAAATGCCGGGGTCTGGATCGGCTGCTGCAGCGTGCCGAAAAAATATGCGGCGATCGCGACCGACATGAAGGCGAGCCCGATCGTCAGCAGCACCTGATCGAGATCGCCGGCGCGGTAGAGCCGACGATACAGTGTGCGCTCAAACGCCACGCTGACAATCGCGGTGACAATAAAAGCCACCGGCAGCGTAGCGAGAAACGGCCATCCGGCCTGATTGACCAGCGTCGCGGTAATGTAGCCGCCGAGCATCGCGAAGGCGCAGTGCGCCAGATTGACGAAATTCATCAGCCCAAGCGTCACCGATAGCCCGACCGACAACACAAACAGCAACATGCCGTAGGCAATTCCGTCGAACAGGACGCCGAAGATCGGAGGCAGCATGAGGCGGCGGTGCCTTGCTTTAGCCGGCCGTCCCCACGTAAGCGGGGACCCAGGAGTCACAATCCAAGCCCGCGCGATCTTAGCACTGGATTGCCGCGGGAATGAACGGAGAACGGATCGGCGAATATGAGGATGGCGCGACCGTCACCGATCGCCCCATCCCGTGTTCATCAGCCGTTGGAACGTATGGCTACTTCTTGGCGCCGTGGGTCGGGTCCTTGACGTCCTTGATCGTGTCGATCTCGACATTGACGATCTTGTCGTCGGCCTTCTCGACCTTGCGAATGTAGACGTTCTGGACGATGTCGCGCGTCTCCGGATCGATCGAGATCGGGCCGCGCGGGCTTTCCCATTGCATCCCTTTGGCGGCGCTGACCAGGGCATCGCCGTCCGCTTTGCCACCGGTTTTCTTGAGCGCCTCGTAGATCAGGTGCATGCCATCGTAGCCGCCGACCGAGAAGAAGTCCGGATTGCGCTTGAACTCGGCGTTGTACGCCTTGACGAAGTCAGCGTTCATCTTGGACTTGTGGTTGTAGTCGTAGTGCCAGGCGCTCAGGCGTCCGAGCGACAGATCGCCCATCGCCTTGACGGCCTGCTCGTCGACCGCCTCGCCGGTGCTCATGATTTTGACCTTGTTGGGGTCCAGACCGCGTTCGGCAAAGGCCTTGCCGATCGCGGCGGGTTGCGCGCCGCCCGGCACGAACAGGAAGATCGATTCCGGGTTGAGGTCCTTGGCGCGCTGGATGAACGCCGAGAAGTCCGGGTTGGCAATCGGCATGCGCACCGACCCGACGATCTCGCCGCCGGCCGCTTTGAACTCCTTCTGGAACCAGGTCTCGGCATCGATGCCGGGGCCAAAGTCGCTCACCATCGTGTAGGCTTTCTTCGAACCTCCCTTGGTCGCCGCCCATTTGCCGAGCGTGTCGGCGATCTGCGGCAGCGTCAGTGAGACGCGCACGATGTAGTTCGACTTCTCGGTGACGACCGAGGTCGCCGCGTTCATGTCGACCATCAGTTTTTTGGCCTCGTCGGCGACGCTGGCGGCGCCGAGCGCTTCCGGCGTCAGCGTGAAACCGGCGAGGATGTCGACCTTGTCGCGAACCACCAGTTCCTGCGCCAGACGCTTGGCGACATCCGGATTCGGGCCGCCGGTGTCCTTGCGGATAATCTCGATCTTCTTGTTGCCGACCTTGTCACCGTGCTGCTTCATATAGAGCTTGATGCCGTTATCGATCTGCGTTGCGGTATCGGCGAACTGGCCGGAATAGGCGGCGATCACGCCGATTTTCACGGTGTCCTGAGCGCTGGCGGCGCAGGGCAACAGCGCCGCGGCGAGCAGGCCGGCGCCTGCGAGCAATATGCGTTTCATAATCTTTCCTCCCCTTGGAAGCCGATTGTCGGATGCCCCAAATCATTTATTGGACAGGAGAATGCCTCACCTCATGGTCAAAGAAAAGCGCCGCAAACTGTAGTTTGCGGCGCGGCTTAGTGTCCAAACAGTGCGCAGCGCAATCCCGAGAAGGCCTAGCTCGGAAGTCAGGCGACCGAAACGGTGGCTTTATCGTAGTCCTCGGCGCCGATGTTGCCGTCCGGGAAGATGCCGTGCGAGGCGATCCATTCTCGGGATTCCTCAAAGACTTCTTTGGTATAGGGCTCGAACACCAACCTCTCGCCGGGACCCCAGCGCCGCGTGTCCATGCGCGCGTGATAGCGCTCGGGAAATTCCTTCTTGTAATAATGCAAGTATTTGTCCGGCCGCAGATCGAGGTCGCCCTGTGCGCGCCTGAGGGCGCGGAAGAACTTGCGCAGATCCTCCGGATCGGGATCGTTATGGATCATCATCCCGATCATGAAGGTGGTGTCGACGATCTTGCGATAGCCGAGCTGCTCGGCGAAATAATACGGCCCGCTGAACAAATTGACCGCCGGCGCCGAGCCGTCGAGCAACTTGTCCATGCGCGCGAACAGCATACCGTCGGAATAGACCAGGTTCATCTTGTCTTGCGGGATGAACTGCTCGAGCGACTGCACGGTGGCGTAGTGGCTGCCGGACTGGTAACCGACCGAGATCGGCACGCCGGCCAGGTCTTCCGGCGTTTTTATTTTTGAATCCGGCTGCACGAAGATGCCGGCCGGCGTCACCGAATAGACCTCACTTGCCATCTTGCCGTGGCCCTTGGCGGCGGCGACGTTCACCGTCCAGTGGCAGGCGCATGACACGTCGGCCTTGCGGCCGGCCTCGAACGACTGCATGGCGCCGACCTTGTCGCCCTTGTCGTGAATCTTGCCGTCGGTGGCGCGCACCAGTTCGCGGAATTCGTAGTCGAGGCCTTCCTGCGTGAAATAGCCCTTGTCGTGGGCGATCCACTCCTGCAGGCGGAAATGCGGTTCGATGACGAATTTGGCCATGTTGTGCTCCCTTAGATCGTTGTCTATTCAGCAGCAGCCGTGCTCGGCGACGCGCCGGGCGCGGATCATCTTGACGTGGTCGTCCATCAACGCGCGCGCGCCATTGGCGTCACCGCGTTCGATCAAGCCCGCGAGGTCACGATGGATGCCAAGGATTTTCCGCGCCAACGCCGGCGTGGCGGTGGCGTTGTGGCGCGGCCATGAAATGTGCTCGAGCGACAGTAGTTGAACGACCAGCACCCGGTTGTGGGAGGCTTCCGCCACCGCGATGTGGAAATCACGTGACAACCGTGTGAAGGCATCGAGATCGCCGGTCGCGGCTTTCGCGTCGTCGAGTAATTTTTTGAGGCGTGCGATGTCGGTCTGGGTGGCGTTCTTGGCGGCGAGCTCGGCTCCTAGCGTTTCGATAGCGCGCTGCGCGTCCATGATCTCGGCGGCGGTGACGCCGGTGAGGTCGAGCTGCACCGCGAGCGCCTCGGCAAACAGCCGCGGATTGCCTTTGGCGATGCGGGCGCCGCCGCCTTTGCCCATGCGGATCTCGACGATGCCCAAGGCTTCGAGCGTGCGCATGGCGTCACGCGCGACGATGCGGCTGACGCCGTGACGCGCGGCCAGTTCCTTTTCGGTGCCGAGGAAATCGCCGGACTTGAGCTTCTTGCCGAACAGCAGATCGCGCACATTGGCGACGATTTGCGAGGACAGCGACGCCGAGCGGGCGGCGAACATCACGTGCGCCGTGCGTTCGCCGCTTCGTCGCGCGTGTTGCAGGGCTTCCGGCATCGGTCCTTGCCTCGCCAAAGATGACAAAGCCTAGGCGGAGCGCCGGCGGCTGTAAAGATACTATCTTTAAAGATAGCCCTGTATTGCAACGCAAAAGAAGGTGGCGAGATACGTTCCCCGTGCGATATGATCGCTAAAGCACGGCATTTCAGCAAAGTCTGATGAAAATCGTCGATCTGTCTCACGTCATGAATGTCCATACGCCGGGCTGGGTCGGCTACGCCGGCAACAAGATGTATTACGCGCAGAATCTGCAGACGCAGATGATCGTGGCGCAGCGCATCGAAACCGCCTTGCATGTCGGCACTCATTTCGACGGCGCCATGCACGCGACCGACAACCGCAACGGCGACATGGCGCACCTGCCGCTCGATTATCTGGTTAACCGTGGCGTGGTGATCGACCTCTCCGGGAAGGTGAAAGACTGGTCGGTGATCACGCCGCAGATGATCGAGAGTTCCGGCGTCGAAATTCGCGAGGGCGACATTTTGATCCTGCACACCGGCTGGCATCGGCATTACGAGGGCCAGAAGCAGCAGGATCTGGTGAAGTATTTTTGCTACCACCCCGGGCCCAATCTCGACACGCTGCGCTGGATGCTGAAGAAAAAGATCAAATGGTGGGGCATGGACACCGGCTCCTGCGACCACGCCATGAACACCTCGATCCGCACCATGCGGCCGGACCTCGCCGCGCAGTTCACGAAGCAGCACGGCAAGACCCCGGCGGAATTTTTTGGCAGCTTCGAATACGTCCACAAGAATTCCGGACGGAAAGTGTCGCAGGACATGTTTCCGTTCCATAGCTGGGCATTCCAGGAAGGCTTGCTGCACGCCGAGAATATCGGCGGCGACATTGAGATGGTGCTCGGCAAGCGCTGCCTGATCGGCGCGTTCCCGTGGCGCTATGAGGGGCTGGAAAGCTGCCCGTGCCGGATCGTTTGCTTCCTCGAAACCGATCTGTCGGTCGAGGCGATCGGCGACGCCGCCAAGGCGATCTTTCCCAAGTAAGCCGCCCTCTCGATTAACCACTCATGCCCGCGGAAGCGGGCATCCAGAACTGGGTCCCCGCTTCCGCGGGGACGAGCGGAAGAGCAGGGCCGTCTTGCGGTCACTTCGCGAGTTGGTTTAGCTTTTGTTTGCGCACAAACGACTGGCCGGAGTGGAGTAAAATGCCGCAGATCACGTCGAAGGACGGCACACGTCTCTATTATGAGGAAGCCGGCACGGGCACGCCGGTGGTATTCGTCCACGAATACGCCGCCGATTACCGCACCTGGGAGCCGCAGATGCGGCATTTTTCGCGCTCGCACCGCTGTGTAACCTATAGCCAGCGCGGCTACCCGCCGTCGGACGTGCCGGAAGATGGCGCCAAATACAGCCAGAATCATTTTCGCGACGACGTCATCGCGGTGATGGACGCGTTGAAAATCGACAAGGCGCACGTAGTCGGCCACTCGATGGGTGCCGCTACAGCTCTGCATGTCGGCATCCATCATCCCAAGCGCTGCATCTCGGTGACCGCGGCCGGCTGCGGATACGGTTCGAACGCGGACCCCAAAATCGTCGAGGAAGCCCGCGCGGCGTCGCGCGAAACCGGCAAGATGTTCGCCGAAAACACGATGGAAGAGGGCGCCAGGCGCTATGGCGATGGACCGACCCGGCAATCGCAGAAACACAAGGACCCGCGCGGCTACGCGCATTTCATCAAGATGCTGAGCGAGCATTCCGCGCTCGGCCATTCGCTGACGATGATCAATCTGCAGGCTAAGCGGCCGACACTGTGGGAGATGGAATCCGACCTCAAGAAATTCGCGCCGCCTTTGCTGGTAATCGTCGGCGACGAGGACGACTGGTGCGTTGACGCCAGCATTTTCTTGCGCCGCACGGTGCCGACCGCCGGTCTATTGGTGGTGCCGCGCACCGGCCATACCGTTACCAGCGAAGAGCCTGGAAAATTCAACGCCGCGCTCGAGGAATTCTTCGCGGAGACCGAACGCGGCCGCTGGATGTCGCCCAAGCCGCCAAAATAACAGGAGTACGCGATGGACCTTAAGCTCAAGGGCAAGACCGCGCTGGTAACCGGCGGCAGCGAAGGGATCGGCAAGGGTATTGCGCTCGCGCTCGCCAAGGAAGGCGTCGACGTCGCGATCTGCGCGCGACGCTACGAGCCACTGGAAAACACCGCGAAAGAAATCGCCGGCGCGACCGGCCGCAAGATCGTGCCGATTGCCGCCGACCTGCGTTCCGACAAGGACGCCAAAAATTTCATCGAAGCCGCGCACAAGGCGCTCGGCCGCATCGACATCATGATCAACAATGCCGGCTCGGCGGCCGGCGGCGTCATCGAGCATCTCACCGAGGACGACTGGGAGAAGGGCCTGCAGCTCAAGTTCATGGGCTATGTGCGTTGCTTGCGCTACGCGCTGCCGATCATGGTCAAGCAGGGCGGCGGCCGCGTGGTGAACCTGATCGGCAATGACGGCGTCAAGCCGTCGTACTGGGAAATCTGCCCGGGCGCCGCCAACGCGGCCGGGCAGAACCTGACGCTGTCGCTGGCCGGCCAATACGGCAAGGACAAGATCAGCTTCTGCGCGGTCAATCCGGGCCCGGTGCGCACCGAGCGCTGGGCCGGGCTGGTCGACGCCATGGCGCGCGACATGAAAATCCCGCGCGAGCAAGCCGACAGACTGGCGCCGGCCTCGATCCCGATGGGCCGCATCGCCGAGGTCGAGGAGGTCGCCAATCTGGTGGTGATGCTGGCCTCGCCGCTGATGGAGATGGTCAACGGCACCATGATCGAGATCGACGGCGGCCAGGATAAGCCGCTGATGGACCGGTTCAGGGACAAGCCAAGCGGCTGAAATCGACTATACCGCGAGCGCCGCGGCGGTCAGCGCGACGGCGTTCCCCGCGCAGTGGGCAATCAGCGACGGAACGATCGATCCGCTTTGCCAGCGGGCAAGCGCGAACGACAGGCCGATCAGGCCGACGACCGCCATGCCGTGCCACGTGTATTGCACGTGAACCAGGGCGAACAGCAACGACGTGACGATGATCGTCACGGCCGGTCCCAGTCGTGACGCCGACCAGCCGCGGAACAGAAATCCCCGGAATAGCATTTCTTCCATCAAGGGGCTGATGAACAGGGCGCTGAGCCAGAACAGCAACAGCGCGAGGGACGAATTCTGGATGCTTCGGTATTCGTCGAGCTCCCATTGGCTGTCCTTGGGTCCGACGCCGACGAAATTCGTACTCCAATCGCCGACAAATTGAATGAGAATGCTTGCGGCGACGAGCACAATCACGGTGAGCAGCGGCGGCCGGACAAAGGCGAAATAGCGGCGTGCCGGCGTGCCGGTTCTTTTGACCGCGAAGAGCAGCACCGCGATTATCATCGAGGAGCTGAAGGCCAGCACGATCTGCTGGGTCAGCGCGTCCTTCGTCGAAAAAGCCAGCAAGTAGCTGAGAACTACCAGCAGGGTGATCGTCGCCGCCATGCTCACCGCGACCGCAATCAGCAGCCAAACAACGGTGCCCCAAAAGCCGTAGGTACTGGACCGATTTTCCGTCATCCGTCGTTAGCTCCGGGAGGGTCAATCTTGGCGCCACAAGTGTGGTCGTTTGCCCGTGTTGGCTTTGCGGTTGTGCCTGAGATATTTGTTCGTCGGCTGAATTGCGCGCTTCGTTCGGACATTATTTCGTCCGGCCGCTGAAGAGTTAGTTCAGCACGGGTTCATGCTTGCAAGCGCATCATCGCTGATGATGGGGGCGCTCAAGCGAGGAGACGACCCATGTTGCGCAAGATCATGATTTGTGCGGCCGCCGTCGCGACGATTGCGGTTGCCGCGATGCCGACCGAGGCGTCCGCCCGATGGCACGGTGGCGGATGGCACGGTGGGTGGTACGGCGGTGGATGGCATGGCGGATGGCACGGCCCCGGCTGGGGCTTCTACGGTTACCCCTACGCCTATGCGCCGGCCCCCTATTACGGCGGATGCTACCGGCTGCGGCGCGTTGCGACGCCCTATGGATGGCGGTGGCGCCGGGTTTGGGTCTGCGGTTAGATCATCACCAGCAAGGCCCGCCGGCCCAAGGCCGGCGTGCCTTGCGCGTCATGTGCTTATGCATCGCTTTGCGAACGCAAGTCGGATATCGTTGGGGCTAAGATGACGAGCATCAAAGTTCAAATGTCCAAATCGCCTATCGTTGAAGGCAAACCCCAAAGCGACGATATTCCGAATGACGAACTTCGGAGTCTGCAGCAAGAAATCCTAGTCAAGCTTGGTGTGATTGCGCTGCAGGGCACCAAGCTTCCCGAATTGCTCGACAAGACAGCAAGTCTGGCGGCGGAAGGGCTGCAAGCCGAATTTTGCAAAATCCTCGAATACCGTCCCAGCGAAAACCGCTTTCTGGTCACGGCCGGAGTTGGCTGGGACCCGAACGTCATCGGCGTGGCGACGGTCGGGGCCGACATGGAATCGCCCGCCGGATTTGCCTTGGCCACCGGCAAGCCGGTGATTTCCAATCATCTCGAAAACGAAGAGCGGTTTCGCACGCCGCAGCTTCTCCTAAAGCACGGCATCCGGCGGGCGATGAATGTCATCTTGCAGGGCGACGGCACGCCTTACGGCGTGCTGGAAGTCGATAGCCGTTCCGAGGGTGAGTTTTCAATACGCGATATCTCGTTTTTGCAGGGCGCTGCCAACATTCTTGGCATGGCCATCGAACGCCATCGTATCGAGAGCAATTTACGCGCCGCGCTGGAACGAAATCAGCTTCTGCTCCGAGAGGCCAATCACCGCGTCAATAACAGCCTGGCGCTGGTCGCGAGCATGCTGCACCTGAAGGCGGCGACCGTGAACGACGAGGTCAAGGCGCACCTCGGCGAGGCGTCCAATCGCATCACCGCGATCGCGCGCGCTCACCAGCGTCTCTACCAAACCGAAAAATTCGAGACGCTCGATCTAGGGGCTTACCTCGGGGAAATTTGCCGCAACCTGGCGGAATCGCTGCCGGGTTGTGAAATTCATGTCAGCATGGCCGCTGGGCTCGAAATCCCGCCCGATATCGCCATTCCGATCGCCCTTCTTGTCAATGAACTCGTTACAAACGCCGCGAAACACGGGCGTGCGGATTCAAAATGCGAAATGTGGGTGACTGTTTCTCTCGTAGGCGAGCGAACCCTTACCATCTCGGTGCGGGATAACGGACCTGGTCTGCCTACGGATTTCGACCTGAATGCGCAAAAGGGCTTGGGGATGCGTCTCGTTACCGGGTTCTCCAAACAGGTGGGTGGTGATCTGGTCATTCATCGGCATCAGCCGGGCGTCGAGTTCGTGCTGGCGATCCCGATCTGATCTCACTCTTAGGCAGGGACCAACTTCCGCGTCATTGTCCTTTCCCAAAGTGCCCGAACTTCGTCTCAGCGGTGAATGGATTTTTCGGGCATGCCGAACAAGAGACGAGTCTTTAACGAAAAGAACATTCACCGGGCTTTTGAGATCGGCCTCATTCTCAAGGGTCTGTTCGCGATCCTGGAAATCGCCGGGGGCGTTCTGGCCTATTTCATCAGTCAGCCATTCTTGCTCAAATTTGTTCTCGCGATTACCCAACAAGAACTTATCGAGGACCCGAACGACGCCATCGCGCGCTTCCTCGTTCAATCAGCGCAGGACTTCTCGATCAGTTCGCAGCACTTCACATCCTTTTACCTGTTGAGCCACGGCATCATCAAAATCTTGCTCATTGCCGGACTTTTGCGCAGGAAGCTGTGGTGCTATCCCGCCGCCATAATTGTTTTCACGCTCTTCATCGCTTACCAGCTATACCGCTTCAGCGTAACCCATTCCGGCTGGCTTTTATTGATCACGTTATTCGACGTCATCGTGATTTGGCTCACATGGCACGAATACAAATACCTGCGACGGACGAAAACTTTCAAAGCCGCTGGCGGATGATTTTTCCGCGCTGGATCGGTGACGCGGTAACGCGTCACGCGGTTTTGCCGGCATGTTAGCCGTTTAGGCGGTATTCGCGAGCCGGCGCGCTATTGGGCCTGTCCCGTGAGCAGCGGCGTTATGCGGCGCACCGTAACGCGGCGATTTGCCCGCTCGGGCCCGTCGGTCTGAATTTTTAGATACTGTTCGCCATAGCCTTGCGTCGAGAGATTTTCCGCGGGCACCTGGAATTGCTGGGTCAATGCGACCGCCACCGATTCCGCGCGTCGATCAGACAGCGACAAGTTATCGACGTCCGAGCCAACCGCATCGGTATAGCCTTCGATCAGAAATACTTCGCGCGGATTCTGCTGGATGGCGCGGTTAAGACCCTCCGCAATGGCCGCCAACTTTTGCACCTGGCCGGGGGCCAGCTCCCAAGATCCCGTGTCGAACGTGATGGTATCGAGATCAATCCGAGGCATGCGATTGCGCAATGGCGCACTGTAGCGAACTTCGTCGAGCGAGTATCGGCGCTCGATTCGCTCAACTGGAGGTGCAATGAGAGTCTCATACAAAAGCGCGGGACTGGCTCGCTCGTCCTCCACGATGTAGCGTTCACGCGGGATACGGATAACCGGGGCCGGCAAATCCACAAAGAAACCGCCATAGCCGCCGCCCGGGCCAAAGCCGGCGCTGCGCGGGCGGTTGTCGATGATGATGATTTCCTCGCCATTGGACCGGACGCGCGAGCGGCGCAGCAGGAAGCCGTTCTCGTCGACGACCGTGACCACGCGGTCTCCGTCTGGCCGTACAACGATAGTCACATTATCGTCGCCGCGGCGTTCCACGCGCACATCGCGCGCGCCGTAGCGGAATCGGTCGACCTCATTGTGACGAATGATGGTCTGGCCACCTTCGCGAATGATCGTGCGATCGGGTTCGCGGATAATGGTTTGGGTGCCGACCACGGTTTCATGACGTTCCGTGCGCAACTCATCGATTCGCCGGATTGGCTGTCCTTGTGCTGATTGCGGCGAAATACCTGATCCAACCGCAGCGGGCGCGATGGGCCGCGCTTGCGCCGCCGAGGGCGTCGGCTCCCCGGAGCGCAACAGCGGCGCTTGCTGGGTGTTTGGCGCAACGCCGGCCGCAGGCGGCGCCGCAGCGTTTGGCGCTCCAGCGTTTGGCACCGTTGCGCCCGGCGCTGCAGGCGGCGCTGAAGGCGGCGTCGTTTGCGCGGCAGGCGGCGATGCGACTGGCCGGCCAGGAATCGCAGGCGGCACCTGCTGTGTCGCGGGAGGCACCTGCTGCGTCGCGGGAGGCGTAGCGGCGGGTGCGCTTTGGCCGGTCGGTGCAGGCGCAGATGTGGGTGGTTGGCGCCGACCCTCAAGCGGCTTTCCCCGCCGGTCCCGCGCTGCTGGAGCAACACCAGGGGGCGTACCCTGTGCTGCCGGCGGAGCGACCGGCTTACCTTGTGTCGCGGGCGGGGCGGCCGGTGGAGGCGCCGGTTTTGCGGCGGGTGGCGGCGCCGGCTTAGCCGCAGGCGGTGGCGGCGCCGGCTTAGCCGCAGGCGGTGGCGGCGGCGTGGGCTTGGCGGCGGGTGGTGGCGCTGGCTTGGCCGCAGGCGGTGGTGGCGCGGGCTTGGCGGCAGGCGGTGGTGGCGCGGGCTTGGCGGCAGGCGGCGCGGGCGGTTTTGGCGGAGCGGCCGCCGGGGGACCGGCAGGCTTCTTTGGCGCTTGCGGCTTCCCTTTCTCCTCTTCTTCCTTCTTCTTATCGGGCTCTGCCGTTTGGGCAAGCAAGATTGCCGATCGGCCGGCGCGGACAGACTTGCCGTCAACTCCATCACTATTTGCGAGGCGGGCCTCAGCTACCGGGACCAATGTGACACAGGAAAGAACGGTGCTGGCCATGAGCAGTCGATTAAGCGGCTTCATCTGATCGCCTTGTCTGGATTTTTTTCTGCATGACGCCAGGAACCGCCGGCGCGCCCGATAAGAATGTTCCATTTGAGGTTTGGTTCCTTGTTGCCGCCCTTAATCTAGCAGTTACTGCCGCAAGAAAATCCGGCTTTTGCATTCTAGCGGAATTGCCTGGTCCCACCAACTTGCGCCGCTCGCCGCAAAGCGGAGCACCGGCAGCTCGCTTGACAAGATTGGGGCCGGGGTCAGACTATTTGCACACAAACGAGTTTAAGCCCGGATCGTCCGTACCGCAGGAGCCCGTCATGACCGAGCGTCACTTGTTCAGCATCGCATGCGCCGCCATTCTTGCCGCCAGCGCCATCCCGGCCTTCGCGCAAGACACCATCAAGATCGGCGAGCTCAACAGCTATAAAACCCAGCCCGCCTTCCTCGACCGTTACAAAAAGGGAATGGACATGGCGCTCGACGAGATCAATGCCAAAGGCGGCGTACTCGGCAAGAAGCTGGAGCTGATCTCGCGCGACGACGGCACCAATCCGGGCGAGGCGGTGCGCGTCGCCGAAGAGCTAGTGACGCGCGAAAAAGTGGCGCTGCTGGCCGGCACCTTCCTGTCACATATCGGGCTGGCGGTGACGAATTTCGCCGGCCAGAAGAAGGTATTCTTCCTTGCCGCCGAACCGTTGACCGACAAGATTACATGGCAGAACGGCAACAAATATACCTACCGGCTGCGCGCCACGACCTACATGCAGACCGCGATGCTGATGCCGGCGGCGACCGGCTTTCATAAAAAGAAATGGGCGCTGGTCTATCCAAACTTCGAATATGGCCAGTCGGCCGCCGAGGCCTTCAAGACCTTGATGAAGAAGGCGCAGCCCGATGTCGAATTCGTCACCGAGCAGGCGCCGCCGCTCGGCAAGGTCGACGCCGGCGCGGTCGCGCAGGCGATCGACGACGCCAAGCCCGACGCTATCTTCAACGTACTGTTCGGCGCCGATCTCGCCAAATTCGTGCGCGAGGGCAATACCCGTGGCACCTTCAAGGATCGCCCGGTGGTCAGCCTGCTGTCGGGCGAACCGGAATATCTCGACCCGCTCAAGGACGAGACCCCGGTCGGCTGGGTCGTCACCGGCTATCCGTGGGACAAGATCAAGACGCCCGAGCACGTCGCCTTCGTCAGCGCTTATCACAAGAAGTTCAACGACTATCCGCGGCTCGGCTCGGTGGTCGGCTATGTCACCATTAAATCGATCGCGGCCGGCATCGGCAAGGCGAAATCGACCGATACCGAAAAGCTGGTCGAGGCGTTCAAGGGCCTCAAGGTTGACTCGCCGTTCGGGCCATTCAGCTACCGCGCCAGCGACCATCAGGCGACGATGGGCGCTTTCGTCGGCAAGCTCGCCATCGAGAACGGCAAGGGCACCATGGTCGATTTCAAATATGTCGATGGCGCTTCGGTGCTGCCATCCGACGCCGAGGTGGCGAAGCTGCGTCCGGCGGAATCCAACTGAGATCGTCGCCGTTTCCTCTTTTCCTCTCCCCGCTTGCGGTGGCGAGGCGTATCACGCCGAGCCGGGTGAGGCGATGGTGATACTCTAACGTTATGGCCCCTCACCCGACTTCCTCGCTGCCGCTCGGAAGTCGACCTCTCCCCGCAAGCGGGGAGAGGTGATCAGACCATGACCCTCACCGCATTCCTGTTTCAGGCGCTCAACGGGCTGTCCACCGCCTCCGGCTTGTTCTTCGTCGCCTCCGGCCTGTCGCTGATCTTCGGCGTCACCCGCATCGTCAATATTGCGCACGGGTCCCTCTATATGCTGGGGACCTACATCGCCTATTCGTTCGCCACCAGGGTAGGCGGCGTCGCGGGGTTTTGGGGCGGCATCGTTGCCACCGCGTTGATCGTCGGCGCATTCGGCGCGCTGATCGAGCTCGTGCTGCTGCGCCGGGTTTATCGCGCGCCGGAATTGTTCCAGTTGCTGGCGACCTTCGCGCTCGTGCTGATAATCAACGACGCCACGCTGTGGCTGTGGGGGCCGGAGGATCTGTTAGGCCCGCGCGCGCCGGGCCTGCCCGGCGCGGTCGAGGTGCTCGGGCGGCAACTGCCGAGCTACGACCTGTTCCTCATCGTCATCGCGCCGTTGCTGCTGCTGCTGCTGCACTTCGCGCTGGCGAAAACACGGCTGGGCCGTCTGATTCGCGCAGCGACGCAGGACCGAGAAATGGTCGGCGCGCTCGGCGTCAATCAGGCAATTCTGTTTACCGCGGTGTTCGCGCTCGGTTCGGCACTGGCCGGGCTCGGCGGCGCTTTGCAGGTGGCGCGCGAACCGGCTAACCTCGCAAC
>JBPCQM010000180.1:0-16487 GCA_050998115.1 Pseudolabrys sp.
GGAGAGGTGGTGCTCCGCGGATTCGGGGCCGCAAAAATTCCGAATGTCGAAAGGGCCCTGTTCTGCAGCGAAGCGTTCCACGCTGCACTGCGCCGGGACAAGAAACAAAAACGGCGCGGGAGACACCCGCGCCGTTTAGTGTTGAAATTCCGAGCGCCCGCTTACTTCTTGGCGTTCTCGTAAGGGTAGATCACGGTTCCGGTCTTCATGCTGGCCGGGGCGACCACGGTTTGCGTGTCCATGCCCTTGAACTGGTCGACGCCGTTGCCTTTGATGTCGTGATACTGCACCTGCATCATTCCCGACTTCGCCCATTCGCCGTCGGCGCCGAACTTCATGTCGCCGAGTATGGTCTTGACCGGGTTCTTGTGCAAGAAATCCGCCAGCTTGGCGTCATCGAGGCTTTTGGTCCCGGTGACGGCGGCGGCCAATACTTCCATATAGGCGTAGCCCCAGGTCCCCAGATAATAGCCGAGCGGGTCGACGCCTTCGGCCGCGGCGCGGCTTTGATAGGTCTTGAGGAACTCGGTGGTTGCCGGCGTCGCCTGTGACGGCACCCAGGTTTCGTAATTGACGATGCCGTTCATCGCCGGGCCGAGCTTGGTCTTAAACACGGTGGCCTGCAAGCCGACCATCGCGCCGCCGACCATCTTCGGCTTGTAGCCCAGCTCGTTGATCGCCAGCGTCATGCCGACCGCATCGAGCGGATAAGAGCACAGCACCACGATGTCCGGATTGGCAGCCTGAACTGCCCGCACAATCGGCGTGAAATCGGTCGTGTTGCCAGGGTAGCTCTTGTCGTACACCACCTTGAAACCGAATTTCTTGGCGTTGTCGCGCGCGCCCTCGCAGGCGTTCTTGGAAAACTCGAGATCCGACCAGGCGAGCGCCACCGTTGCGGGTTTCGGGTTTTGCGCGGTCGCGACCTCGAAGAAGCCGACGGTGAAGGCCGGCTTGGTGTCCGGGCCGGACGGGATCATCGAGAAGTAGCGCGGATATTTGAACTTGCTGTTCACCGCGAGCCCAAACAGCCCGATGAAAGTCTTGTTCTTCGAAATCACGACCGGCATCGCCGGCGCGATCATCGCGGTCGCGTAGGGACCGGTGACAAGTTCGACTTTGTCGACGTCGAGCAGCTTGGTGTAGATACCGGGGACCGTCGAAGGATTGCTCTGGTCGTCGTAATAGACCAGCTTGACCTGCCGGCCGATCAGACCGCCTTTTTTGTTGGTTTCCTCTTCCCAGATCTTGGCGCCGAGCAGCGCCTGCTTGCCGTTGGCGGCGAGCGGTCCGGTCAACGCCATGCTGAAGCCGATCTTGATCGGATCGCTTTGCGCGGCGGCGGGACCTGCGAACACCGCGCAGGCCGCAATGCCGAGCGCCGCGGCAACGGTCAGCGTCCGTGCTTTAAGACTAAGCAACATCGTATCTCCTCCCGATTACCCGTTGTTTTGCGGCATCTTATGCGCATTCCGCGCGGGCGCGCTAGAGGCCTAGGCGCGGTACGCCGCCGGCTCACACCCCATCGACCATCACGGTCTCGACCTCGCCAGCACCGGCCTTGCGGTGCGACAGTAAACTCGTGGATGGCCGGGACATAGGCGAGCGTAGCGACGCCGCCCGGCCATGACAGGAAAGAAACATGCCGCGCAAGATCATCGATATTTCGGTGCCGCTGGAAAACGACATGGCGGCCGACCCGCCGGGCTACGGCCCGGCCATCGAATACCTCGATCACCAGCAAACCGCCGCCGACGTTCTGAAATTCTTTCCCGGCCTGAAAAAACAAGACCTGCCGGACGGCGAAGGCTGGGGCTTCGAATGGGTGAAGCTGTCCACCCATTGCACCACCCATCTCGACGCGCCGTATCATTTTGCCTCGACGATGGACGGCGGCAAGCGCGCCATCACTATCGACGAGGTGCCGCTCGACTGGTGCCTGCAGCCCGGCGCCAAGCTCGACTTTCGCAAATTTCCCGACGGCTATGTGGCGAGCGCGAAGGATGTCGAGACCGAGCTCAAGCGGATCGGCCACACGCTTTCGCCGCTTGAAATTGTGGTGGTGAATACCGCGGCCGGCGCCGCCTATGGCCAGCCCGATTATGTGGCGAAAGGCTGCGGCATGGGCCGCGAAGCGACGCTTTATCTGCTGGAGCGCGGCGTGCGCGTCACCGGAACCGACGGCTGGAGCTGGGATGCGCCGTTCGTGCACACCAAGGCGCGCTATGCCGAAACGAAAAATGCCGCGCTGATCTGGGAAGGCCACCGCGCCGGCCGCGAGATCGGTTACTGCCACATCGAGAAGCTGCACAATCTCGAAGCGCTGCCGGACCGGGGCTTCGTGGTGAGCTGTTTCCCGGTGAAGGTGCGCGGCGGCTCGGCTGGCTGGACGCGGGCGGTCGCCATCATCGGTTGACCCGTCAGGACCGTTCGCTACCATCCTGCCAACGATAAAAAGCTCAGGGAGGATGAGAGTGGGCGGATTTTTGGATCGTCGCCGTTTTGTGGCCGGCAGCGCGGCGGCTGCCGCCGCGCTCGCGGTCCGTCCTTCCATCGCGCAGGAAAACTATCCCGCCCACGCGATCACCTTGATCAATCCGTTTCCGCCCGGCGGCGCCGCCGACGTGGTCGGCCGTCCGCTCGCCGCGGCGATGGAGCCGATCGTCAAGCAGCCGGTGGTGATCGACACCAAAGCCGGCGCCGCCGGCGCGGTCGGCGCGCAGGTCGCCGCTTCCGCCAAGCCGGACGGCTACACGCTGCTGCTCCACATCACTTCGATCTCGGGCTTTGCCGAGGTCGACAAGCTGTTCGGCCGTCAGCCTAAATTCACCCGTGCCGATTTCATCCCGATTGCGCGCTTCGTCGCCGATCCTTGCGTGCTGATCGTCAACGACCAGCAGCCTTACAAGGCGCTGAAGGAATTGACCGAGGACGCCCGAAAACGGCCGGACGCCATCATCTTCAGCTCGTCGGGGCTTTACGGCGCGCTGCATATTCCGACCGCGCTCTACCTGAAGGCGGCCGGCGACCTGAAAATGCGTCATTTGCCGACCAATGGCGGCGGCCCGGCGCTGACCGCCTTCCTCGGCAATAATTCGCAGGTGCTGGTGTCGTCGGTGTCGGCCTGCATCTCGCAGATCAAGGCCGGCAAGGCTCGCCCGCTGGCGCTGTTCGGCGCCGAACGCTCGAAGGCGCTGCCCGACGTGCCGACCATGAAGGAGCTCGGCTACAACATCGAATATTATCTTTGGGTCGGCCTGTTCGCGCCGAAGGGCACGCCCGCCAACGTCATTACCTATATGCGCGGCGCCTGCGACAAGGCGGCGCACACCGACCTGTTCAAGACCGCGATGAGCAATCTCGGCCAGCAGCTCGGCTATCAGGACCAGCCGGAGTTCGCCAGGTTCTGGGACGCCGACGCCGCGCGCATCGAGGACGCGGTGCGCAGTATTGGCCGCGTGCAAGGCTGACGCGACAACGATCCTCACTCTGGGAGGAGTTATGGACAGACGCAATTTCATGATCGGGACAGTGGCCGCGACCGCCCTGTGGGGCGAACGAGCACGGGCCGAGGATGCCTACCCCTCGCACGCCATCACCGTGATCAGCCCGTTTCCGCCCGGCGGCGTCAGCGACACCATCACCCGCCCGCTCGACGCCGCGCTGGAGCAGATGCTGAAAGTCCCGGTCGTGCTCGAAAACAAAACCGGAGCGGCCGGGGCGGTCGGCGCGCAATATGTCGCGACCGCCAAGCCTGACGGCTACACGTTGCTCAGCCACATCGTGTCGATTTCCGGCTTCGCGGCGGTGGACAAATTGTTCGGCCGCGCGCCGAAGTTCACCAATGCCGATTTCATCCCAATCGCGCGGCTTATCGCCGATCCGATCGTCCTCATAGTCAACAATGACGTGCCGTACAAGTCGCTCAAGGACCTGGTGGATGACGCCAAGGCCAATCCGAACAAGGTGATCTATAGTTCGTCCGGGCTTTACGGGGCGTCGCATATCCCGACGCAACTATTCGCCAAGGTGGCGGGCGACCTGCAGATGCGGCATCTGCCGACCAATGGCGGCGGGCCGGCCGTCACCGCCGTGCTGGGCGGCAATGTCAATTTCTTCATGTCGCCGACCTCGATCGCGCTCTCGCACATCAAGGCCGGCAAGGTGCGCGCGCTCGCGGTTTCCAGCGCCAGCCGCGTCAAGGCGCTGCCCGGCGTCCCGACCTTCAAGGAATTGGGCTACGACCTCGAATATTATTTCTGGGTCGGCCTGTTCGCGCCGAAAGGCACGCCGGAGCCGATCATCGTGAAGCTGCGCGCGGCGACCAACAGCGCCGCGCACAGCAAGCAATTTCTCGGCACCCTCGACAATCTCGGCCAGGATCTCGCCTACATGGACCAGCCGGAATTCGCCAAATTCTGGGCGGCCGACAGCCAGCGCCAGGAAGACGCGATCAATTCAATCGGGCGTGTGCAGGGATGAAAGTTCCCCCTCTCCTCCTTTTGGCACTGGAAGACTGACGGTCGAAGCGGTAGTGTGTGATGTTCGTTAAAATCAATGCATCAAGGCGCAATGCGTAATCTGACAAAAACCGTTCGTAGCCGCGCGGCGATCTTTATCACCCTGGCCTACGTACTTTGCGTCCTGGCGCCTTCCACCGCGCTCGCTTTCGTCGACAACCCGGCCTCGTTCCCTTGCCTCGCTGAACTAAACGGATTGACCGCGCCAGCCGAGCACGTGAGCATGGTCCATGCCCACGTTGGCGGAATGGTTCACTATCACGAGCATAGTGGTCTTCCAGACAACCACACGGACGAGAACGGCAAATCAGATGCCGGAAATTGTTGCGGTTTGTTTTGCTTATCCGCAATCGCCCACGACCCAGCGCTAACGTTTGGCGCAGAAGGGCCACCGTCTCTGGCATTGCCAGTGGTTGCGACCGGCTTGGACGGTTGCGGACCCAATCGCCTCCACAGACCTCCCATCGCCTGACAGCGATCTAATAAGTCGCGCGCCTGCGCGATTCGCGGCGCGCGGCTTTAATCGCTTTGTCATGGGAGATTTCATGTTTGCGCGTCTTTTGCGCTCCGTCTGCATTGTCAGACAGGAGTTGGGCTGGCCCAAACCGGCTCGCGCCGTTTGGCAAACCGCCTGCATATCGGCATCGCTTGCTCTGCTGGGCGGCTGTGCCGGATTTTCCGACGACCAAGGCATGAATGCCGTGCGCGACATGGCGAAGTCATCTCTGAACGTGGACGTTGCCGCGCTCAGCAGTGATGATGACATCGCTGCCGCCCATCAGACCGTTGCCGCGCTGCTCAAACACCCGCTCAGCGCGGAAGCCGCGGTTCAAATCGCGCTCTTGAACAATCACGAACTGCAGGCCGCCTACAATGAACTCGGCATCGCGGAGGCGGCGCGGGTGCGGGCGAGACTCCCCGCCAATCCGCGCTTCAGCGTGTCGCGCATCGCAGGCGGCGGCGCTTTCGAATTCGAGGCCCAGATCGTCGCCAATATCCTGTCTCTGGCAACCCTGCCGGCGCGTGCCGACGTAGCCAACGATCGTTTTCATCAGGCACAACTCCGCGCAGTCGATGCGACCTTACGCACCGCATTCGAAGCGCGGCGCGCCTATGTCGAAGCGGTCGCCAACCGTCAATCCGTGAATTTTTTAGTGCAAGCGCAAGCTTCGGCCGAAGCCGCCGTCGAACTCGCCAAGCGTTTGGGCGAAAGCGGCACCATGACCAAACTCGATCAGGCTCGCAACAAGGTATTTTACGCCGAAACTACAGGGCGTCTTTTAGGCGCGCGGCAACGCGCGGCGAGCAGCCGCGAGCGGCTGATCCGGGCGATGGGTCTTTCGGGGAGCGACCTTGCCTTCACGCTTCCGTCAACCCTGCCCGCTTTGCCGTCGCGTCCTCTTAACGGCGCATCAGTTGAGCTCGAAGCAGTGCGCCGCCGCGGCGACCTGCAAATTGCGCGGCTCGATGTCGTGGCGCTGGCAAAGAGCTACGGCCTTACCAAGACGACGCGGTTTATTAACCTGCTTGAAGTCTCGGGTACCGAACGGCGCTTGCAAGAACCGAGCGGCGACCGCGCAACGGAACGCGGCGTCGGGGTTGAGTTCGAGGTGCCGCTGTTCGATTTTGGCGAGGTGAGCCTGCGCGAGGCGGAGGCAAGTTACACCCAGGCCGTCAACCGTCTCAGCGCCAAGGCGGTCAGCGTGCGCTCGGAGGCGCGCGACGCCTATCAGCAATATCGCGCGGCCTTTGACATCGCACGGGGCTACCAGCGCGACGTGCTGCCGCTGCGCAAGATCATCTCCGAGGAAACCCTGCTGCGCTACAACGCCATGCAAATCGACGTATTTTCGCTGCTCGCGGAATCGCGCGAGCGTATCGCTTCTACAGGTGCCGCCATCGAAGCGCAGCGCGACTTTTGGCTGGCCGATTCCAACCTCAAATCGGCCATGCTCGGCGGCAATGCCACGACCGCTACTTCGACGCGAATATCTACAGCAGCGGCTCCATCCGAGCCGTCCGGCCATTAACGGACAGGGAGACGAGCATGACATTGTCACGGCGTAAATTTTCAGGACTCTCGGCCGCGGCGATGGCAAGCGCCGCGGTGGTGAGCGGCCGTGTGCAGGCGGCCGGCATCCCCGAAGCAGCGACCGCAACTTCGGCTGCCATGCAGCCTCCCCTCGTGCCGCAAAACGGTCAATCGTACCAGCCGGTGGTGACGCTAAACGGCTGGACCTTGCCGTGGCGCATGAATGGCGATTGGAAAGAATTCCATCTTGTTGCCGAGCCGGTGGTGCGCGAGATGGCGCCGGGGATGAAAGCGCATCTATGGGGTTACAACGGCCAGTCGCCGGGCCCGACCATCGAATGTGTCGAGGGCGACAAAGTCCGCATTTTCGTCACCAACAAATTGCCGGAGCACACCACCGTGCATTGGCACGGCTTGATTGTCCCCAACGGCATGGACGGCGTGGGCGGCCTGACCCAGCCGCAAATAAAGCCCGGCCAGACGTTCGTCTATGAGTTTGTCATGAAGCAGAGCGGGACTTTCATGTACCACCCGCACGCCGACGAGATGGTGCAGATGGCGATGGGGATGATGGGTTTCTTCGTGGTCCATCCGCGCGACCCGAGCCTTCACCGTGTCGATCGCGATTTCGTCTTTATCATGCAGAGCTACGACATCGACACCGGCGCCTACATGCCGAAAGTCATGACCATGACCGACTTCAACCTTTGGTCATGGAATTCGCGGGTATTCCCCGGCATCGACCCGCTGGTGGTTCGGCGGGGCGACCGCGTGCGCATCCGGGTCGGCAATCTCACCATGACCAACCATCCGATCCACAAACACGGCGAGCCCTTCACGTTGACCTGCACCGATGGCGGCTGGGTGCCGCCAAGCGCGCAACGGCCGGAAGTGACTACCGACGTTCCGGTCGGGGCGATGCGCGCCGTCGAATTTGTCGCCGATGAACCGGGCGACTGGGCGATCCATTGCCACAAGGCGCATCACACCATGAACGCGATGGGCCATGAGGTGAAGAACTTCATCGGCGCGAACCACAAGGACCTCGCCAAAACTATCCGCAAGCTGGTACCCGATTACATGCCCATGGGATCGGCCGGCATGGCGGAAATGGGTGAAATGGAAATGCCGATGCCCGACAACACGCTGCCGATGATGACGGGCTTCGGGCAATTCGGCCCGATGGAGATGGGCGGCATGTTCTCGGTGGTGAAGGTGCGCGAGGGACTTGCGCGCGACGATTACAAAGACCCCGGTCCCTACAAAAATCCCCAAGGCACGGTCGCCTATCTGTTCAACGGCGATGCGGGTTCCGCGCCGCGCGCTCCCGAGAAAAAAACATCCCGCCCCCCGGCCGCGGAATTCGACGTGGTCAAGCCAGGCAACAACAAGTCACCCCACCAGCACTAGGAAACCCAAACATGAAGACCCATCGACTTTCGAAATTGCTGACAGCGACAATGATGGCGGCGCTATTCGCCTTCGGCGTTTCGGCATCAAGCCATCTCTATGCCCATGAAGGCGAACATTTCTCCGCGGGCGAGCCCGGCGATCCCAAAAAACCGTTCCGCACCGTGCTGGTAACCATGCGCGAGGGTAATGGGACGATGGCATTCCTGCCCGCAACACTTGAGATTAAACGCGGCGAGCAGATCAAATTCATCATCACCAACGGCGGCGCGCTCGCGCACGAGTTCGTCCTCGCCAACGAGAAAGACAATCTCAAGCACGCCGAGCTCATGAACAAATACCCCGACATGGAACATGACGACCCGAACGGAAAGACGGTGCAACCCAAGGCCAAGAGCGAAATCCTTTGGCGTTTTTCCAAGGCCGGCACGTTTGAATATGCCTGTCTCATTCCCGGGCACCGCGAAGCCGGGATGATAGGCAAGGTCACCGTCAAGTAAGCAGAAACAACAAACCTACGTAGGAGAACATTGTGAACATTCGCACATTGATCGCCTTGGCCGCGTTGGTAATCGGGACCGCTGCCGCCCCGCCCCGCGCGATTGCCCAGACCGATGAATTTGTCGCTGGGCAGGTCACCAAGGTAGATGAAACCGCGGGCAAGATCACGATCAAGCACGAGGCCTTAAAAAAGTTCGACATGGACGACGGCATGACGATGGTGTTCCGCGCCGGAGATGCCGCCATGCTCAAGGCGGTTAAGCCGGGCGATAAGGTTCGTTTCGTTCCTGATCGCGTCAACGGACAGTTCACGATCACCAAGATCGAAAAGACAAAATAGATGATTGCCCTTCGACCAGCAAAAGCTAACAACCCGAAAGAGGAGACAACAATGAAGTTGATAGAACTATTAAAGATCGGCGCGTTTGGCGTTGTGCTTGTTCTCACGCAAGCTTCGCCAAACGCGTTTGCCCAAGACATGTCTCCTGCGAGCAAGGGCTACATGGATTCCATGGCCAAGATGCAGAAGGACATGCCGAAAACGACGGGGGACGGCGACGTGGATTTTGCACAAATGATGATTCCACATCATCAGGGCGCAAGCGACATGGCCAAAGTGCTGCTCGATACCAGCAAGGATCCGACGCTTCGCAAAATGGCGGCAAAGATGATCAAAGACCAAGGTCGGGAAATTTCGCAGCTTCAGGACTGGCTGAAAAAACACAAAAAATGAAGACTTGAGCGGTGGGTCTTCCGAGACCGACCCACCGCCGTTTTAAAATCAGACGGAGATCGACGCCGTGATGATCCAGCCGATCGATTATTTTCTAGTTCTCTGGTTCCTACTCGCGGCGCTCTCCACCCTCTATGTCGCGGTCGATCAGTTCCGCAACAATCCCGAGCCCACGGTGATGCGTTGGGGTTTCATTCTGGTCACTCTCTACATGGGCCCTATCGGTCTTCTGATTTACGTCCTTGCCGATAAGGAGCCGCGCCCGGGCGAGCATGAAACATTTACCGCTCCGCTCTGGAAGCAAGGCGTTGGCAGCACCATTCACTGCGTGGCGGGTGACGCAACCGGAATCATCCTCGCCGCCGTTGTCACTGCGAGCCTTGGCCTGCCGATGTGGCTAGACCTGATCGTTGAATATCTGGCTGGGTTTAGCTTCGGCCTTTTCATCTTCCAGTCGCTGTTCATGCAGTCGATGATGGGCGGCACCTATTGGGAGAACGTGCGCAAGAGTTTCTTGCCGGAATTCATCAGCATGAACTTCATGATGGCGGGCATGGCTCCGGTCATGAGCTTCCTGATGATGGGCCGCGACATGCGCGCCATGGACCCAACGGAACTGGTGTTCTGGGGCGTGATGTCCCTTGGCGTCATGGCTGGCTTCGCTGTCGCCTATCCCAGTAATGTTTGGATGGTAGCGCGAACGCTCAAACACGGCCTGATGACCTCGCGGCCCAAGGGAAGCCGGTTTGAGCTGAAGGCGAAACCGGAAAAACCCCACGCGTCACATAGTAAATCCCAGGCCGGTCATGGCGGTCACCGGCAGCAGCGCGGTCACGCCATGGAAAGCGATGCGACTTTTCCCCAGAAGGCGGCGCTCGGCGGGGTTTCGCTGATCGCGCTCCTTCTCGGAATGGCCGGCACCGCCAATTGGGTAAATCTTCGGCTTTCGGCGCGCGAGGTCGGAGGCCTGGTTATGCCGCGCGGCATGAGGATGGATCGCGACACTCCCGCCGATGCCATGCACGACATGAGCTATGCCGATCCCCGCAAGGATACCGCCGCCCATGCGCTTGACCAGCGCGGCGACCGCGAATTGCAGCCGCGCATGGATGGCGACGTGAAAGTGTTCGAACTTACCGCCGCGCCAATCCGGTGGACCATCCTTCCGGGCGTCACTGTCGATGCCTACGCTTATAACGGGCAGGTACCGGGGCCGCGCCTGCATATCCGGCAAGGCGATCATGTCCGCATTCATCTCATCAACAAACTGCCGGACGCGACGACCATTCACTGGCATGGTCTTATTTTGCCGAATGTTATGGACGGTCCGGCTGAAATAACTCAAGCGGCCGTGAAGCCCGGCGGCGACTACACCTACGAGTTTACGGCGAGCCAGCACGGCACCTACTTCTACCATCCACATGCGAATCCTGACCGCACGCAGGCGCTCGGCCTCTATGGAGCGTTAATTATCGACCCTGCCAACCCCGCCGACGAAGTCTCCGCGGACCACGAATATGTCGTTCAGTTGCAAGAGTGGTTGAAGCGTGAGGGTCTCACCTACCCCTCGATGCCGATGGACGGCATGCAACCCAACTACTTCACCATCAACGGCAAGGCGTATCCGTCGACGGAGACGGTTTCGATGAAGCTGGGCGAAACTCTAAAACTCCGCTTCATCGGCACCAACAACGGCTTTATTCATCCAATGCATGTGCACGGCGGGCCGTTTGAAGTGGTGGCGCGGGACGGCGAAACTATCTCTAAATCTGCCCGGTTTTTTTCGGACACCGTGAATGTCGGGCCGGGGCAACGCTACGATGTGATCTGGAAAGCCCGCCAGCCAGGAAAATGGCTGGTCCACTGCCACATCGCCCATCACACCACGAATAACAACACCGAGATGCAGGGCGGAGGCGGCCTCATGCTCGTGATCAATGTGGAATGAGTCCGAGCTTCTGCGGCCGTCGCTCTCACCAGAGCATGTCGCTTGACGCGGTTTTATGCTCAAACGCTAATGCCGCGCAGTGCGCGGAGGGAGGGAGGGAGCAGCGCCGTCATGAATATCCGCTCCGATCACGTCGCCGGCGCCGCCTTCGTCGCGTTCGGCGTGCTGATCATTGCGCTGAGCGGCGACTTACCGACCGGGCAATTGTCAATGCCCGGCTCCGGCTTCATGCCGAAGCTGGTCGCCGGCCTTACCATCATCCTGGGGATCGCTCTGTTCGCGCGCGCGCGTGAAAGCGGGCCGCTCGCCGAACTCGGCTGGAGCGACGCCAAGCACGCGGTGATGGTGGTGGCGATCACCGCCGCCGGCATCGCGCTATACACCGTGATCGGCTTTATCCTCACGCTGGTTCTGATGATGACGGCGCTGCTCGTCATCATCGAGCGGCGCAATCCGTTGCGCGCCGTGGGCTACAGCGCCGCCATTGTGATGCTGACCTATTATTCGTTCGAATACCTGCTCAAGACGCCGCTGCCGGAAGGGCCGTTCGGCTTTTAGGAATTCAGCGTGGCAACCACCGTCGTCAGCCTGCTGCATGGATTTGCGGTCGCCTTGCAGCCGGACAATCTCTGGTACGCCTTTCTCGGCTGCCTGGTCGGCACGCTGGTCGGCGTGCTGCCGGGCATCGGGCCGCTGTCCGGCATTTCGATCCTGCTGCCAGTGACGTTCGGCCTCAACGCCACCCAGGCGGTGATCATGCTGGCCGGCATTTATTACGGCTCGCAATATGGCGGCTCGACCACCTCGATCCTGATGCGGATCCCCGGCGAAGCCTCCTCGGTGATGACCTGCATCGACGGCAATGCGATGGCGCGCAAAGGCCGCGCCGGCGCGGCGCTCTGCATCGCCGCGGTCGGTTCGTGGGTCGCCGGCACGTTCGGCGTCATCGTCTTGACGGTGGTGGCGCCGCCGCTGGCGACCATTGCGCTTCGCTTTGGCCCGCCGGAATACACCGCGCTGCTGGTGCTCGGCTTGATCTTCCTCGCTTATATGTCGTCGACCTCGCTGGTGCGCACGCTGCTGATGGCCTGCCTTGGCTTGATGTTCGGCATGATCGGCATCGACAACATGACCGGCCACTTCCGCTACAGCTTCGATTTGGCCGAGCTCGGCGACGGCATCGGCATTGTGCCGGTCGCGGTCGGCCTGTTCGGCCTCGGCGAAATCCTGGCGACGCCGAGCCACAAGATTGTCGGTGAAGTGATCGCGCCGAAATTCCGCGAACTGCTGCCGAACCGGCAGGAATGGCGCGAAGCCGCCTGGCCGATCGCGCGCGGCAGCGTGCTTGGCTTCATCATCGGCATCATCCCCGGCTCGGCGCACATCATTTCGAGCTTTTTGTCCTATGCGCTGGAGAAAAAAGTCTCCAGGCATCCGGAACAATTCGGCCACGGCGCGGGGGCCGGCGTCGCCGGCCCGGAATCCGCCAATAACTCGGCCTCGACCGGCGCCTTCGTGCCGATGCTGGCACTCGGCATCCCGACCGGCCCGATCACCGCCGTGCTGATCGGCGCGCTGATGGTGCACGGCGTCTCGGCCGGGCCGCAGCTCGTCACCGAGCATCCCGACGTGTTCTGGGGCTTCGTCGCCTCGATGTATGTCGGCAACTTGATGCTGCTGCTGCTTAATCTGCCGCTGGTCGGGCTGTTCGTGACGGTGCTGCGGATTCCCTACGCCTATCTCTATCCGCTGATCATTATGTTTTGCATGCTCGGCGTCTACGAAGTCGGTCATTCGATCGTCGACGTCTGGATCATGCTGATCATGGGCGTGATCGGATATTTGCTCCGTAAATTCGCGTTCGACCCGGCGCCGCTGGTGCTCGGCCTCGTCATTTCGCCGATCCTCGAACAGAGCCTGCGGCAGTCGCTGATCATGTCGAATGGCAATTATCTGATCTTTTTCAGCCGGCCGATCTCGCTCGGCCTGTTGATCGTCAGCGGATTGCTGCTGGCGCTGTCGGCCTTCACCTTCGTGATGAAGCAAAAGGACTGGCGCGAGAAGCTCGCCGAGGCGGAAGCCGGCGAGCCCGGCACCTGACGGTTTCCAGCAGGTTAATACGTCGGCGCAAATCCGAACGATTTCACTCGGTCTGCCCTTACCTTCGCCTGTCAAACCGACGCGCGTCCCTGCATACTTAACCGGATCGAAGATGGCCGGCGCTTATCTCTAGGCCCGCGCGAAGGGCACGATCGGCCAGTAAAAGCCGGCGCCACTCCCCTCCCGCGGGGGCGTCCCGGATGCCGGTATCGAAAAAATCGCGTGCAGCCGCGCGCTGTGTCGCGGCGCTGGGGTTGATCGCGCTGTGCGTTGGCGCCAGCGTTTCGCCAGCGCCGGCGCAGGAAATCGCCACGCTTGAGCCCGCAACGGCGGTCTTAACAACGCGAGGGCCATTCGATCTTGAAATTTCCGGCAGCAACAGTTTCTCTTAAAAATGGCGCGGCGTACAGCGCATGATCCGCATCGAAGCGGAAATGATCGCGCTATGCCGTTCGCAACCGCAGACCTGTTCGCCGGCGGCGGCGAAATTTATCGGCATCATCGAGACAGCACGCACCCGCAGCGGCCGCGCCCGTGCTGGCGAGGTCAATCGCGCGGTCAATCTGGCGATCCGGCCGCTGAGCGACCAGGCACAGTTCGGCGTGCCGGATTTCTGGGCCTCGCCGCTGGTGACATTTGCCTCAGGCGCCGGCGATTGCGAGGACTACGCCATCGCCAAATATGTTGCGCTACGGGAAGCCGGCATGGCGGCCAGCGACTCGCGGCTCATTGTGCTGCGCGACCGGCGCGAGCCGGGCAACCACGCCGGCGCCGCGGCGCGCGTCGATGGTCAATGGCTCATGCTCGACAATCGCCGCATGATCATGATGACGGATGTCGACGCCAACGTATCGGCGCTTTACGCGCTCGGCGATGACGAGGAAAATCTCGCGCCGGTATTCGCGAGCGCCGGCCAGCCGGACGCCTGAGCGGTTACGCGGCGGGAGCGGCGTCCCGCGCGCGCAGCGCCATCGCGATGAGCGCCGTGCCGCCAAACACCATGTTGATGCCGACCAGCAGCCCGACCGCCCAGACCGCCGAGCTCGGCAGGCCGGCGAAGATCATCGCACTGAGGAACAGATCGACCACCCCGCTCACCGCCATCCAGCCCCATCGTCCGGACAGCTCGCGCTTGTGATCAAACGCGAACAGGATGGTGACGACGCCTTCGATAAAAAAGAACGTGATCAGCACCAGCGTCAGTGAAAACGCGCCGCTGACTGGGCGCGCCAGCAGCATGCCGCCGACCAGAATGCCGAGCGCAGCGGAAATCAGCGACCACCAGAAACCCGGCGCGTGCCGCATGTAGAAGGTGGTGACGAGCCCGACCACGCCGCTGACCAGGAATATCCAGCCGAAAATAATGGTCACCGCCAGCGTGGCGAACGGCGGGATGACGACCGCGGTGGCGCCGAGCACCAACAGCACCACGCCCTCGACCAGAAACAGCAGCCAATGCTCATGCAATGACTTCGCGCTCACGCGTTGCAAGCCTTTGAGGTCCGGTTGGTTCATCGTCATGGCACACTCCTGTTATGCGGCATCTTATGCCCTCGCACCACCGAGTGGCAGGTCTAATTCGTCACCCAATCCGCGCATCTCGGCACGTCCGTGGCGCCCCACGGCATGATCGGAACACTTGAGGTCGAGTTCTTCGGCGAACCTTCGATAATGCGATCGCTGTAGACCATATAGACCAGCACGTTTCGCTTGGCGTCGCAGCCGCGCACGATCTGCATCTTCTTGAAGAACAGCGAGCGCCGCGCCCGGAATACATCCTCGCCTTGCTCGAATTTGGCCTTGAACTTGATCGGCCCAATCTGCCGGCAGGCCAGCGAAATGTCGGACACTTCCTCAGCGACGCCGATCCAGCCTTTCAGGCCGCCGCGCTCCGGCACCGTGAAATGGCAGGCCACGCCCTCGACCTGCGGATCGTCAAGCCCATAGGTGGCGAGCTTGTCGTTCGGCGTCAGCCATTTGAACACGGTCGAGCGCTTGAAAATCAGATCGGGTTCTTCGGCGGCATTCACGGCGCCGGTCAAAGCAAGCAGACCAAATAGCAGCGCAAGGACAAGTCTGTGCAAGAAAGCCTCCTGGGCTTCCTGCGAGATAAGTATTTCGGCGGGCGACGCAATGAGCATCCGTCATGGCCGGGCTTGTCCCGGCCATCCACGTCTTGCTTGGAAAGAAGAAAGGCTTGGATGCCCGGCACAAGGTTTATGCTCGGGCCGGCGAAGCCGGACCCGAGTGCCGGGCATGACAAAATCAATGGTTAAGCCCACAGTCGCTCGTTTCCGAGGCCCTTGTACATGTCAGCGACATAGTCGCCATACCCGTTGAACAGCAATGTCGGCCGCCGTTCGCCGGTTCCGATCACTTCCTCGCTGGCCTGGCTCCAGCGCGGGTGCGGCACTTGCGGATTTACATTGGCCCAAAAGCCGTATTCGGACGCCTGCAAGGCTTCCCACATCCCCTTCGGCTGCTTGTCGACGAAGGAAACCCGCACGATCGATTTGATCGACTTGAAGCCGTATTTCCACGGCGTCGCGAGCCGCAGCGGCGCGCCGTGCTGCTTCGCGATCGGGTGGCCGTAGGCGCCGGTAGCGAGGAACGTCAGTTCGTTGGTCGCCTCCGCCATCGTCAGGCCCTCGACATAGGGCCACGGGTACCAGCTTTGCCGCAGGCCGGGCGCGACCTTCGGATCGTTGAAGGTTTCCATCCGGACGTATTTCGCTGAAGCAAGCGGCCTGGCCATTTCGACCAGCCTGGCGAACGGAAATCCGGTCCAGGCGATCGCCATGCTCCAGGCCTCGACACAGCGGTGACGATAGCTGCGCTCCTCCAGCCCGATCTTGCGGATGAGATCGTCGATGCCGACCGTCTGCTCTTTCTCGACCATGCCATCGATCTTGATGGTCCACGGCCGGATCGGCAGCCGTTGCGCCTGCGCCGCGACCTCCTTCGAGGAATTGAATTCGTAGAAATTATTGTAATGCGCGTTGATCTTCTCGTCGGTGACCGGCCGGTCGAGCGCGTATTTGTCATTATGCTTGGCGGGATAAAGGTCTGAAGTCGGGTCAGGAACGTTGGCGAGGTCGCTGACGCGCTGAGCCTGCGCGGCGCCGGGTAACAAAGCGACGGCGCTCGCACCGGCCAAAAAGCTCCGCCGGTTGAAGAACAGATGTTCGGGCGTCAGTTGGCTTTCCGGGATTTCCCAGCCGCGGCGGCGGATGACGTTCATCG
>JBPCQM010000188.1:0-13046 GCA_050998115.1 Pseudolabrys sp.
CGCCAGGCCGCATTCCTCACTCGGATACAAGACCCCGGCAGCCTATGCCAATACACTCACCGCGCCGGAAGGCGTAACATCAGCCGAGGCTCTAACTGCCGCTGGATGAAAGTTCAGTGGCAGGTCACTACTGTGAAACAGTATTCAGAGTGGGTCCAAGAGCGGGCAGATGACCTTGCGCGCGCCGGAAATGGCCTTCTGGAGAAACTGCGAGGCGGTCTAAAGCTTCCCACCGTCGCAGTTGAATCCGAAAACCAACAACGCGCCTTTGCGGCCGAATAGCCTTTAGGACGGGTTAGCCTAAGGCGTAGCCCGCCGGATATGAACGCCCGAGAAGATGGATTACGCTTCGCTAATCCGCCTTACGAGTTGGGCGAGGCGATACGGTCGAGTCGGAAGTTTGGGGCTACCGGGGGCTCAGGCTTTGTGTAATTCTCATTTCGGCAACAAAAACTAGCTAGGGAGAATGGACATGGCGAACGTTTACGTTGAAGCGCGCCCCAAGGGCCGCCCTGAGGGGACCCATATCGACGATTACGTCGTGGAGGACCATGCGGATCATGTGCTCGCCACCCTCAAGACGCAACAAGAAGCAATTGATTGGGCGAAAAAACAGGGCCACGCTCCGCTGGTCGCTCGCGTCCGGCATCTCAACGATAAGAAGAAACCCGACCATTGGCGAGCGGCATAGAGGAAAATCAATTTTCCAAGCGGGCATTTCGCTCGAAGCAAAGATGGAGCGGCGTCGATTGGGAACGTACGATAGGCGTCAGTCTTGTCGCTCACCGCTCCATCTCCGCCACCGCGCGCGCAAGCGGCGCCGGCGAGACCTGGATGGTGCCGTCGAACGGCACGTCCATGTCGAGAATGAGATAGAGCGCGCCGGCGATCAGCGCCGAGGACACCACGAAGCTCACGACCACCACCGCGTTGCGCGGCGCGCGGAAGCCGAAGCTGGCGAAGATCAGTATGAGCCACGCCGCCAACAGCGCCGTTACGCGCTGTTGCCCATCGATCAAAATTCTTTTTCCCGCGGATGGTGTGCCGTCCTTCAATCGAACGGTGGGATTTCTCCAGGCAATAAGGTAGCCGATCGGGTAACCTCGGTATAATGAATCGAGTAGATTGCGGACTTTCACCGGTTCCCACACGAACGGGCGTTGAATTTCCGGTATTGCAATTTCGCCGGACTTAACCCACGTAAGAAACGTTTCAATTGGATGTGGCGTTACTGAATACCGTTGGGTCGCCATTCTCTTTCCCCGATCAATTTAGAAAAACAAGAAAGATCACGCATGTTCGCGGGCAAGCGCATAGGCGGGCGTCAGGGATTCGACAGGCAATTTCCACTCCGCGCTAATTTGCCTGATCATCTCCAGGGTCAAGGCCCGGCGCCGGTTTAAAATTTCCGACGCCCGGTTGCGTCCTATGACCCTGGAAAGGTCAGCCTGAGTTTTTCCCATCGACTCAATTGCAAACTGCAAGACTTCAATTGGGTCTGCCTCGGGGACAGGTGATTTACCTTCGTAGGCCTTAATAAGCTGGAGCAGGACCTCGAAACGGTCACCGTCCTGAGAACCCGGCTCAGGCTCTTTGTCAAAGTAGCGCCGGACCTCATCAATGGCCCATTGGTAGTCAGCTTCGCTATGAATTGCACGGACGTCCATCATCACACAGTCTCCGGATCGATCGCGTCATACTCGTCATGGGTACCAACAAACTTTATAAGGGCGGATTTGTATTGGTACGACACATGGAGAATCACCCGATATTTGTTGCCGCCAATATCAAAGATCACTCGATTGTCCTTTACGAAGTCCACGTTCGTGCCGAACGCCGCCTTGATCTCCGCCGGAGTGGTCCAGTTCGCTTTTGAAACGATCGTGTGCCAAGCCGATAATGGCTTCTTGGCGTGAGGGTGCTTTTGCCAAAATTCCCTGAGAGTCCTTTTCGCGATAACGTTCATAAGTGTATCATGTTCCCAATTTGGGAGCAAGCGATTTCCCAGATTGGGAACATAATACAGTAATTTGTTCAAATAGTTACATATTTCTATGCCTTGCTATTGGCTAAACTTCTTATCCTCAGCCGGCGCGGAAGGATGGAATCCTACCCCAGCTGAACACCCTACCGCTCCATCTCCGCCACCGCGCGCGCAAGCGGCGCCGGCGAGACCTGGATGGTGCCGTCGAACGGCACGTCCATGTCGAGGATGAGATAGAGCGCGCCGGCGATCAGCGCCGAGGACACCACGAAGCTCGCCACCACCACCGGGTTGCGCGGCGCGCGGAAGCCGAAGCTGGCGAAGATCAGCACCAGCCACGCCGCCAATAGCGCGATCAGCGGCGCCGGAATGGTGCCCTCCGACTGCTCGACCAGCGCCCAGCGCATCTCGTAGACCTGCTCGAAGCGCTGCTCGGCGCGCAGCCGCAGCGCGGCGTGCTCGGGGTCGGCCGGCTGGAGCGCGCGCAGCCCGCCGGCGACGTCCTTGAGCAAATCCTCCGCGGTGCGGCTGCCCAGCACCGGGTCGCTCTGCGCCATGCGGGCCGCCGCCTGCTTGACGTAAGAGAGCAGCGCGGCGCGCGCCGGCGCGGTTTCGGCACCATATTGCTGCATGGTGCGGTCAAGCAGAATGAGCTGCGTGGCGTAAGCGTGGACGCCCTTGTCGACCGCCTCAAAAGCGTTCTTGGCCGAGGTGACCATCAGGCCGAGCACCAGCGAAGTCATCACCACGAAAATATTGGCGCAGGCGCGCACCACGGCGTGGGTGTCGTCGGCGCGGTGGCGCCTCGGCAGCCGCGCGTGCAGCAGCATGGCGCCGAGCGAGGCGGCGGTGAGGCAGAGGAAGAAGATGATGGCGATCAGGGTTTCGGACATCGGCGGCGGGTGGACGGCGCGGCGGCGCGGGATGGACGTGGCGCGGCAGTCTAGACGGTGATCGCCGGGGTTGTCTTGGCGGTAAGAGGTTAGGTCCGCGGCACCGTCACGAAAATCTCCCCCAGGTGCGTTCGGTTGCCCACCAGATGACCCAGCCACCGAAAACAACGAGAGCGGCGAGCGCCAGCCAGCCGTAGGAATTGGCGGACGCTGTGACGAAAGCCAGCACCAGCACCGGGACGATCATCGCAAAATAATAGGGCCCGGTGTAACGGCAGTGGGTGCGGCCGCAGCGCCGCGCGTTTAGAACGCAGGCGGTCCCCATCCAAACAAGCGCCGCGGTCCAGACCGCGGCGCGCGCCGGCAGCGGCGCGAACAGAGCGGCGATGATGGCGCCCTTTGGCAGCCACCAGGCGAGGAGGTTGGTGCGGGCATCGCCGACCCAGTCGGCCGCCGATTTCGCGGGGGTTTTGATCGCAGTCTTCATGGCGACGATCGTGCGCAACAGGACGCCGCGCCGGCCCCGCCGGCGCGCTCGGCCTGGATCGGCGGACAGGGCACCGAGCCATAGGAACAGAACACGCAGCAATCGCCGGGCTTCGGCTTGAGCTTCTCCCCGCAGCCGGTGCACAGATAGAAAAACTGGCACGCATCGGTTGGCATCGTTTCCAGCCTGGCGGTGGCGCAATGCGGGCAGGTGATGATGGATTGCAAAATCATGCTGGGGTCCTGGAGAGATATATCACTTGCTCCGCATCCGCGCGCGGTAAAGACCAAATCCGGCGAGCGCGAGACAAAGCAGCAGCGCCGGCATCACCACGTAATCAGCCTTGGCGAGCCAGGCCGTGAGCCCGGCCGCGCCGAACAGGACCACCAGCAACGGCGTGGCGCAGCAAAGCGCCGCCAGCAGCGCACCAACAGCGCCGGTTGCAATGAGGGTACGGTCGCGCATGGCTCGGTTCCTGGGTGCAAGTAGCGTGTGTTGATAATGACGTCTGCTAGTCCTTGCGAATTTTTCAGACTTGATCGTCACGTGCGGTACGATGCATCCTGTAGCAACTACAGGAGAAAGGGCTTTCTCATGCGCTCAATCACGACTTCGCGAGTGGATGGCTTAGTGGATGGCTTAGTGGACGGCTTGGCGATTGGGGAGCTATCGAAGCTGACCGGCGTGAACATTGAGACGATCCGCTATTATGAGCGGATCAGGATGGTGCCGTCACCGCCGCGCACAGCGGGCGGCCGTCGCGTCTATGACCCGACACACCTGCGCATCCTCTCGTTCATACGGCGGTCGCGGGAGTTGGGTTTCTCGCTTGATGAAATTCGCGCGCTGATCCGGCTCGGCGGGCCTGAAAAGGCTTCGTGCCGCGAGGTCCGCAACATAGCGGCGCGTCATCTCGAAGACATCCGCGCAAAGCTGGGTGACTTAAAAAAACTCGAACGTCTGTTGGCTAAAACCGTGGCCCGGTGCTCGGGCAAGACGGCACCGGACTGCCCGGTGTTGGACATTCTTTATATCCAGCGATTGAAATAAAAGCGCCGGATCAGCGCGAGAACTTCTTGTACTTCAGCCGGTGCGGGATGATCGAATCCTGCCCCAGCCGGCGCATCTTGTCCTTCTCGTAGTCCTGGAAATTGCCCTCGAACCATTCGACGTGGCTGTCGCCCTCGAAGGCGAGGATGTGCGTCGCGATGCGGTCGAGAAACCAGCGGTCGTGGCTGATGATGACGGCGCAGCCGGCGAAGTCCTCCAGCGCCTCTTCCAATGCCCGGAGGGTATCGACGTCGAGGTCATTGGTCGGTTCGTCGAGCAGCAATAGATTGGCGCCGGATTTGAGCATCTTGGCGAGATGCACGCGATTCCTTTCGCCGCCGGACAGCGCACCGACTTTCTTCTGCTGGTCGGCGCCCTTGAAGTTGAACGACGACACATAGGCGCGCGAGTTCACCTCCTTCTTGCCGAGCAGGATGATGTCCTGCCCGTTGGCGATCTCGTCCCACACCGTCTTCTTGCCGTCGAGACTATCGCGCGACTGGTCGACGTAGCCGAGCTGCACGCTGTCGCCGACCTTGATGCTGCCGCCGTCCGGCTTCTCCTGGCCGGTGATCATGCGAAACAGCGTGGTCTTGCCGGCGCCGTTCGGGCCGATCACGCCGACGATGCCGCCGGGCGGCAGCTTGAAGGTGAGATCGTCGATCAGCAAATTGTTGCCGTAGCCTTTGCGCAGATTGTCGAAGTCGACGACGTTGTTGCCGAGCCGCTCGGCGACCGGAATGATGATCTGCGCCACGCTGTTCTGCTTGGCGTTGGCGACCTTGAGCAACTCCTCGTAGCGCTCGTAGCGCGCCTTAGACTTGGCCTGGCGCGCCTTCGGCGAGGAGGAAATCCACTCGCTTTCCCGCTCCAAGGTTCTGCGGCGCGCCTCGTCCTCGCGGCCTTCCTGCTCCATGCGCTTTTGTTTCTGGCCGAGCCAGGAGGTGTAGTTGCCCTCGTAGGGAATGCCGCGGCCGTGGTCGAGCTCCAGAATCCAGCCGGTGACGTTGTCGAGGAAGTAGCGGTCATGGGTGACGATCAAAATGGCGCCGGGATAATCGCGCAGGTGGCCTTCCAGCCAGTTGACGCTCTCGGCGTCGAGATGGTTGGTCGGCTCGTCGAGCAGCAGCAGATCGGGCTTGTCGAGCAGCAGCTTGCACAGCGCGACGCGGCGGCGCTCGCCGCCCGACAGCTTGGTGACGTCGGCGTCGTCCGGCGGGCAGCGCAGCGCGTCCATCGCCAGGTCGACCTGGGCGTCGAGGTCCCACAGATTTTGCGAGTCGATCTGGTCCTGCAGCTTCGCCATCTCGTCGGCGGTCTCGTCGGAATAATTGGCGGCCACTTCGTTGTAGCGCTCGAGCAGCGCCTTCTTGGCGGCGACGCCTTCCATGACGTTCTCGCGCACCGTCTTCTCTTCATCGAGATGCGGCTCCTGTTCGAGATAGCCGACGCGGGCGCCGTCGGCGACGAAGCCCTCGCCGACAAACTCGGTGTCGATGCCAGCCATGATGCGCAGCAAGGTCGACTTGCCGGAGCCGTTAACGCCGAGCACGCCGATCTTGGCGTCCGGGTAGAACGACAGATTGACGTTCTCCAGCACCTTCTTGCCAGCCGGATAGGCCTTGGTGAGGCCCTGCATGTGATAGATGAATTGACGGCCGTTCATGGAACTCCTTGAAATCAGCGAATCCGCACGCCTGCGCGTGAGTGCGCCGTTACACGCGATGTATGGAAAATTCCGCGCTGGTGTAGCGAGCCGGCCACAGGAGGGCAAGCGATTCACCGTGCGTCGTCGCCGCGAAAGCGGGGACCCAAGGTCCCAGAGAGCCCGATGTTTATTGGATCTCCGCTTCCGCGGGGATGACGGAGTCGGGGTATGGCAACGCTAGCGAGAAAATTCCGCACTCGTCTTTCCAACGCCAACCAGTCGTTAACGGCTGCCTGCCATCATTTCGCCCATGACGCTTGGCTTGTTCGCGTGGGGACGCGACCAAGCGTACGGACGCCGCCAGGCGTCCGATTGGTGCGGGAGTTTTTGTCGTGGGACGAGCTATCGCGGCGGTCGCAACCGCCACTCACGGGGCATGGCCGAAGCTTGGCACCGCCCTCGCCGTTTTCTGGCTCGAACTGACCGGCCTGATGTTCGACGGCTACCGGCCGGAGCGCCACTACATGCGCGGGCCTGGGCCTGCGTGCCGGAAGAAGTACGGAGATCGGTCGCAGCCATAATTTCCGTCATGCCCGGCACTCGGGTCCGGCGGAGCCTGTCATCGGGCCGCGCTTCGCACGGACCCGTTGGCCGGCCCGAGCACATGCCTTGTGCCGGGCATTCACGTCTTCACAGTCACGCAGCAAGCAAGTCGTGGATGGCCGGATCAAGTCCGGCCATGACAAGAGGTCACTTATACGCCTTGGCCTGCTTGATCACGTCGGCTGAGTCGAACGTGTTGATCTCGGTGATCAGATCGTTGGTCACCAGCTCGTTGGCGTCGATCTTCTCCTTCAGCACGCCGTTCTGCACCAGAAAATCGACATAGGCGTTGTAGTTCTCGACCGAGTTCTCACCCCAGCGCTTGACGTCGCCGGCGGCCGGCGGCCAGTTCGCCGCGCGCGCTTGCAACGTCGCGAGGTCGTCGCGCAGCGCGGTGGCCTCGTCCTTGCCGGTCGCCTTGGTGAAGGGATAGACCTCCCACAAAATGCGGATTGCGGCTTCCGGGTTGGCCAAGGCAAACACCGTTCCCATCGCGTAGCCGCGGCCGAGCGCCACCGCCTCCGAGCGCTTGTTCTTGAGCGTATCCTCCAGCGCGACGAAACCGTTCGAGGGGAAATGCGCAATTGCCTTGTTGTCTTCGGTCAACGGACGCAGCTTGGCGCCGGCATTCTCGGTCAGCGCATATTGCGTGTCGAACTGCGACAGCGCGTCGACCTGTCCGCCGCGCAACAACGCCGCGGTCTGCGCCGCCTCCCCCGCCACCACGATCCTCACGTCGGTATCCGGATTGAGCCCGGCGGTCTTGGCCAGCGCCCGCGCGATGATGACGCCGCCCGAGGCCATCGAGGTTACGCCAATGCTCTTGCCCTTGAGATCGGCGACTTTCTTCACCGGCGAATCCTCCGGCACCATGATGCCGTAAATGTTGCCCTGGTAGGCGGTGTAGAAATTGAGCGCCTTGACGCCCTGCGGACGGATGATCGCCAGCGGCTCGATCGAAGGCACCGCATAGTCGACATCCCTGGTGGCCACCGACTTCACGCAATCGGTCGAGCCCGGCAACGGCACCAGTTGAACCTTGATGCCGCCTTTGGCGAACCAGCCCATTTTGGTGGCAATTGCATAGGGCGCCGCCGCCGAGGTCACGGTCTTGGCGCACCAGCCGACCCGCACCGTCGTTTGCGCGGCGACCGGCGCGACACCGGCCGCAAGTATCGCGAGCGACAGCAGCGCGAGTGTTTTTTTCATGACGATCCTCCCTTTTTAACCCTGGTAGCTTCCACATTGAGCTTCTGCGAGGCATCCCAGAACAGCACGCGGCGGCGGATCGCGGTGACGGCGCCATTGAGCAACAGGCCGATCACCGAGAGCAGCAGCAACACCGAGAACTGTCCGGCGACGTCCATGGTGAAATTCATGCTCTGGATCAGCATGCCGAGCCCGGATTGCGCGCCGACCAATTCGGCGACGATGGCGCCAAGCAACGCGAAGATCATCGCGATCTCCAGCCCGGCGAAAATATAGGGCATCGCGTTCGGCAGTTGCAGCATCCAGAAAATCTGCCAGCGCGAGGCGGCAAGCGAACGCATCAGACTGACGCGGTCTTCATCTGCCGAGCGCAGGCCGACGATGGTGTTGACCAGCAGCGGAAAGAACGCGACCAGCGCCGCGGTCACCACCTTCGATGTCAAGCCCAGCCCGAACCAGATGATGATGATCGGCGCCAGCGCCACCTTCGGCATCGCCTGGAACATCACGATGAAGGGATAGAGGAAATATTCGGTGCGCCGGCTTAACGCCACCACGGTGCCGAGCGCGAAGGCGAGCGTGCAGCCAAGCCCGAAGCCAATCAAGGTTTCGGTCAGCGTGACGCCGATATGCTCGAAATACATCGTGCTGGCGATGCCGCGATAGAGCGCCATGAAGACATTGGACGGCCGCGGCAAAATGAAAGCCGGCACATCGAACGCCCGCACCGCCGCTTCCCAGGCCAGCAAAACTCCGGCGATCAGGAGCAGACGGACAAAATTGTTGCGGATGGCTCCCGTCATTCCAGCCCCCCGCCGGCATTGAGGCCGGCGCGGATGCGACGCACATGGACGCCGAAGGCCTCGGTGGTCATCACGTCGAGCGTGCGCGGCCGCGGCAGGCCGATATGCAGCATGTCGCCAATGCGGCCCGGCCGGGGCGTCATCACCATGACGCGGTCGGCCAGGAACACCGCCTCGCTGGTCGAATGCGTGACGAACACCACGGTCTTGCGGCGCTCCAGCCAGATCCGCTGCAATTCGACGTTCATCGACTCACGGGTCAGCGCGTCGAGCGCGCCGAACGGCTCGTCCATCAAGAGCAGCGCCGGATCGTGCACCAGCGAGCGCACCAGGGCGACGCGCTGCGGCATGCCGCCGGACAACTCCCACGGATAGCGGTTTTCGAAGCCCGATAGCCCGACCAGCGCGATCAGCGCGCGTGCCCGCTCGATCATCTTGTCGCGGTTAAGCTGCTGCACGTCGATCGGCAGCATTGCGTTGCTCAACACGGTGCGCCAGGGAAACAGCACCGGCGACTGAAACACCATGCCGATATCGTGGCGCGGGCCCTCGATCGGCGTGCCGTTGAGTGAGGCTTCACCTTCCGATGCCGGCATCAAACCGGCCAAAATTTTCAGCAGGGTGGATTTGCCGCAACCCGACGGGCCGACAATCGACAGGAATTCGCCCTCGCCGACCGAGAAGTCGATATCGCGCAGCGCGGCGATCTCTGCCGCACCGCGGCCATAGGCCTTCGACAGGCCGCGCACCGAAATCGCTTCGCGCACGGCCAAGGCCGGCGCGGCGGCGTGTGTGCCCTGCAGAGCATCCTCCCTGGCTCGCCTCTCGGGTCCATGGCCGCAACCCGGACCTCTTGTCGTTCCTCTCAGGCTATGGTGAGACCACGCAGGCGGTCAACCAAGCGAGCGGGACACGGCACATGAGCGTCAAAGCGGCCATTCTCGACGATTACCAGAACATCGCCATGACGATGGCGGATTGGTCGCCGGTCGCAAAAGACGTCGAGATCAAGGTGTTCAACAAGCCGTTCGCGAGTGAGACTGAGGCGATGACGGCGCTGCAGGGCTTCGCCGTCATCAACATGATGCGCGAGCGCACGCCGTTCCTGCGCCCGATGATCGAGGCGCTGCCCGATCTCAAGCTGCTGATCACGACCGGCGCCCGCAATAATTCCATTGATCTCAAGGCCTGCGCCGAGCGTGGCATCGTCGTGTGCGGCACCGGCGGATTCGGCAATCCCACCGCCGGCATCGCGATCGGCCTGATGCTGGAACTGACGCGGCGGATCGGCTTCGAAAACGCCCGCATGAAAGCCGGTAAGCCGTGGCAGATCACGGTCGGCAAGGATCTCGAGGGGTTGACGCTCGGCGTTGTCGGCCTCGGCAAGTTGGGCCAGCGCGTCGCCGCGATCGCCAAGGCGCTCGGCATGAGGGTAATCGCGTGGAGCCAGAACCTGACGCCGGAAAAATGCAAGGAAGCAGGGGTCGAATATGCGAGCAAGGAAGATCTGTTCCGCAATTCCGATATTGTCACCATTCACGTCGTGCTGTCCGACCGTTCACGCGGCCTGGTCGATGCCGGCGATATCGGCCGCATGAAAAGCAGCGCTTACCTGATCAACACGGCGCGCGCGCCGATTGTCGATCAGGCGGCGCTACTCGCTGCGCTGCAAAACAACAAGATCGCCGGCGCCGGGCTCGACGTCTTTGAAGTCGAGCCGCTGGCGGTCGATCATCCCTATCGCAAGCTCGACAATGTCGTGCTGACGCCGCATCTCGGCTATGTCACCGAGCAAACCTACGAGGTATTCTTCCGGGACGTCGTCGAGGACATCCGCGCCTGGCTCGATGGCAAGCCGGTCCGCGTCATTGTGCCCAAGTAACAAGATGTGCCGCGGCTTGATTCCGGACCGCCGATGCGACACCTTATGGCGTCGTTCCAAACATTGGGGGATGGCATGAGAGCCATTTTAGCGATAGTGGCAATAACCGCGATTCTGACCGCGCCGGCTTATGGCCAAAGCAAGAATCCGAAACCGGTTTCGCCGCAACAGCAAGCCTTCGAGCGCCAGAAAAAAGAGGCCGAGGACGCCTACCGTGCCGCGATGAAAAATACCGCGCCGGCCGCGGCCAAGGCTGACAGCGACCCTTGGGCCAACGCCCGCACGCCCGCTACCAAAGGCAAGTAGCCAAAGGCAAGTAGCCAGGGCGCGCGGCCATGATTTTGCCTGGCATTGCAAGTAAGCATTCGCCTCTGGATTCGATGAGGAGTGCCATGAAAGCCGTTTGGATCGCCGCAATGTTGGCTGCCGCCGCCTTCAGCGCCTTGGCAACGCCGGTTTATGCCGAAGAAAGCGAGTCGATGAAACAGGCGCGCGAGGTGCAGGAAAGACGCGACGCAGAGACAGATCGCGCCTATAAGGCCGCGGTCAAGAATACCTCGAAACCGGAAAAGCCGGTCAAGGGCGATCCGTGGGCGACCGCCCGGGACCCCAGCCCGAAGAAATAACGATATCCTGCGGCGGCAGCGTGGGCGCCGGGTTTCGCAAACGTAAAAAGCCCGCGACGCTGGCGCCGCGGGCTTTTTATTGCCGGACTGGGCCTGCGGGATCAGGGGGCATCCTTGCCCTTGACCATGTTATCCTTCGTGTTCTCCTTGATATCGTTTTTCTTCTCGCCCTTGACCGGCGTGAAGCTCGGCGGGTCGCTCGCCGGAAAACTGTCGTCCGACGCGACGTCGACTTCGTCGCCGTGCTTCTTGAGTTGCTCGCGTTGTTCTTCCGCCTGCTTTTCGACCTTGCCGGCGCTGTGCTTGGCCATCATTCGCCTCCTTCGGGTCCGAAGGGAAACGCGCCGCCCAGCGCGGCGTTCCGTTGGAGGCTTTTCGTATTTTGTCAGACAACACAACGTCTTAGGGTCAGGACCTATAAATTGAGCGAGAGAATGACGGCTTTGAGCCCAGAGCGGATCTTTATCCACCGGCCGGTGGCGTGCCGGTGAAAACCGCCAATTGGGCGGCGAAAGCACGCTTGAAGGCGGGCCGCGCTTCGCCGCGGGCGACATAGGCGGAGAGGTTCGGATAGCCGTCCAGTATTCCCAATCCCTTCGCCCTGAACAGCACCCCCGCCATCAGAAGGTCGCCCGCGCTGAACGCACCATCGAGCCATTCGGCATCGCCAAGGCGACGGGAAAGTTCGCCCAGCGGCCTGCGGGCGCGATCCCTGACAAGAGGCAGGCGCTGCTCGTACCAGGGCTTGTCGCGCTCGAAGATCGCGGCCACGGCGAGATCGACAAGCGGCGGTTCCACCGTGTAATCACCGCCTTCATGAGACGGCTATCGGCACGGCGTACGCCTGCGCGGGGACGACCCGATGCCTACTCCGCGGCTTCGCGCTTGGCGGCGTCCATTTTAGCCTTCACCACAACCTTGATCGCGTCCTCGACACGATCCTTGGCGTAGCGGATCGCGGTCGGCAGATCGTCGAGCGGGAAGGTGTGGGTGTGGATCTTGGTGGCGTCGAAGCGCTTCTGCGCCATGAAGGCCTCGGCGCGATGGGTCGCGCTCTTGCCCTCGCCGCGGATGCCGTAGAGGTAAATATTGTTGCGCACGATATGCGCGACATCGACCGGCACTTCCTCGTGCGCAAACGCCGCGAGGCAGACCCGGCCGCCGCGATTGACCATACGCACCGCATCGTTGACGGCGGTGGTGGCGGCCGAGCACTCGACCACGTAATCGACGCCCTTGCCGCCGTTGAGCTTGCGCACCGCCTCGACCGCGTTCTCCTTTTTCGCGTTGACCACATGGTCGGCGCCAAGCTCCAGGCCGATCTTCAGGCGATTGTCGCGCGTGCCCGTGAGGATCACCGGATGCGCGCCGAGCGCTTTCGCGACCGCGACACCGAGCAAACCGATCGGGCCGGGCCCAGTCACCACAACGCTTTCGCCCGCCACCAGCCCACCCAACTCGGTCAGGCCGTACATCGCGGTGCCGGCGGTGACAACCAGCGTTGCTTCCTCGTCCGACATCGCGTCGGGGATCGCGACCAATGTGTTGATGTTGTTGACCTGGTATTCGCAAAAGCCGCCATCCGTTGTGAAGCCGTTGGCGCGGTGGCCTTTGTCCACGTCGCCGTAATTGAGGCCGTAGTTGTGGCACGAGGTGTACATGCCGGCGCGGCAGCGCTTGCACTGGCCGCAGCCCGCATGGATCTCCACTGTCACGCGCTGGCCGATCGTGTATTCATCGACGCCCGGTCCTAGCGCCGCCACGGTGCCCATGTATTCGTGACCCGGCGTCCAGTTTTTATTGAACGGCATGCCGCCCTGAATGGAGGCGGGCGGGCCGTGCCAGATGATCTCCAGGTCGG
>JBPCQM010000209.1:0-5981 GCA_050998115.1 Pseudolabrys sp.
GGGTGGAGGCGGCCGCAAACAGCGGCCGCTCGCCGATCACCGCCTTCAACCGCGCCAAAGCGTCGGCGCGCACCGGCAGCGCCGGCACGTCGAGCTTGAGATTGCCGGTGGTGACGATGCGGGGAGCGCCGAGGTCGCGAAATCGATTGGCGTCATCGGGCGTGCGGGCGAGGCACAGGTCGAAGCGCTCCAGAAGGCTGGCGATCGTGCGTGGAAACCGCCGCCAGCGCCGGAACGAGGCTTCCGACAGCCGGCCATTGACCAGGATCAACGGGACGCTCCGCTTGGCGCTCTCCAGAATGAGGTTCGGCCAAAGATCGGATTCGATCAGCAGAGCGAGATCGGGCTGCCAGTGATCGAGAAACCGGCGCACGTAGCGCGGCACGTCCAGCGGAATGAATTGATGAATGACGTCGCGCGGCAGCCGTTGCTCGGCGAGCGATGCCGATGTGACCGTTCCCGACGTCATCAATATGCCGACGTGGTGCGCGCACAGCCGCTCAATCAGCGGCACCACGCTGGCGACTTCGCCGACGCTTGCACCATGCACCCAGATCAGCGGCCCGACCGGCCGATCGGCGGTCGGCTCGCCGCTCCGCTCGTAGAGCCGCGCGCGATTTTCCTTGCCGCGCCGCAGCCGGTGCGCGAATAGCAGCGGCGTGAAAGGCGGCCCCGCCGCCGACAACAGTCGGTAGGCGCGCAGCAACGCGGGCACGCGTTTAGCCACCGGCGGCGCCCTCGTTGCCGTCCGCCAATGCATAGGCGCGCGCCGTCGCGGCGTTCAAGGCGTCTTCCAGCGCGCGGCGCGCGCCCTCGCAGGTATCGTCGCTGGCGTCGACGGCGACGCGGATCGGGTCACCGATCACCCCGGCAAGACGGCTGAACGGCAAGTTGATGACGCTGCGATCCCAGTTCTCGAGCTGGATGCGGCGGCTGGTCGCGACCGCCACCGGATAGATCGGGCGGCCGGATAATTGCGCCAGTTTCACGATGCCGAGGCCGGCGACCCTCGGCACCTTCGGAACATCGGCGGTGAGCGCCATGTGGTAGCCCTCCTCCAGCGCGGTGAGCATTTCGCGAAAGGCGCTAAAGCCGCCTTTGCGGCGAAATTCCCCGCCATGGTCGCCGGACCCGCGAACCGTCGCGACGCCGAGCCGGTGCAAGGCAGCGGCATTAATTCCGCCGTCGCGATGGCGCGAGATCAACACCTTGAAGCGATGCTCCGGCGGGCGGATGTAGGCCACCAGCGCGTGCTGACCGTGCCACATGGCGATGATGACGGGAAGGTTGGCGGCGATTTCGTCGTTGATATTGGCCGGCTCGATAACGACGCGGCTCGTCGTCATAACCAAGCGCAGGTATTCGGCCGCCCCTATGCCGATCGCTTTCTGAATCCAAGCCTGGCGCGACAGACGCTTCCACACCCGCATCGTTCCCGTCCGTTCAAGGCGCCGGCTTGGCCGCGGTGGCAGGGTCGAGCAGCCGGTGCAGGTGCACGATGAAATATCGCATGTGCGCGTTGTCGACGGTCTGCTGCGCCTTCGCTCGCCACGCGGCATGGGCGGTCGCATAATCCGGATACATGCCGACCAGGTCGAGCTTGCTCAGGTCCCGGAATTGCGTGTTGCCCGGCTCGGTGAGCTCGCCGCCGAACACGAGATGCAGGAGTTGATTGCCGGGCGATGTTTCGGACATGGCTCAAGAAACCTTTTGGCAGGACAACCCGGCATTGGTTGGGTGACAACGATCAGGCGAATTCGCTGCGATGCTCACGGACCAGATCGAGCAGGACCGAGTGGCGAGGCAGGCCGGCCGCGACGAGCGCGCCGTGAACCGGCTGGGCCTGATTATAGCGCGGCACGCGGCCGTTGAGGTCGGTTAAGGCGCCGCCGGCTTCGTGCACCAAAAGGTCGGCTGCCGCAAGGTCCCAATCGCTGCTGTTGCGTGAGGCAAAGGCCGCATCGAGTGTGCCCTCCGCCACCTTGGCGAATCGCAGCGCCAGCGAATGAATTTTCGGCTGCAGCAACAGGCGCGGATTGATCTGCGTCAGGTTGTTGAGGAAGCTCTTCGGCCCGGCGAGCCGTGCGCCGTTGAGCGCGTCGCCGGTGTTGACCTGTAGCCGCGCGGCATTGAGGGTGGCGCCGCGCCCGCGCGCCGCCAGATACATCTCGTTGGTTGCCGGCGCATAGAGCGCCGCGAGCGAGGGCCGTCCGTCTTCGACCAGCGCGACCGAGACCGACCAATCGGCGCGGCCGTCGAGATAGGCGCGGGTGCCGTCGATCGGATCGACCACCCACAGCGCGCCGGATTCCGTCCGCGCCAGGTCGTCCTCGGTTTCCTCGGAGAGCCAGCCGGCGTCGGGCGCCAGCGCCGGGAGCCTGGTGGCGAGGAAGTCGTTGACGGCGATGTCGGCTTCGCTGACCGGCGAGGCGCCGGCTTTGGTCCAGCGCTTCAGCGGCCGTTTCCAGGCGGCCAACGCTAGTTCGCCCGCCTCGCGCACGATTGTCTCCAGCCGTTCGCGCAACGGTTCGCGATCTAAACCCGCCCGATCATTGCCCGGCAACGGTGAGCCCTTCCACCCGCACGGTCGGCGCGTTGATGCCGTAACGAAACGCGAGGTCGTTGGCGGGCGTCAGGCTGGCGAACATGTCGAGCAGATGCCCGGCTATGGTGACCTCGCTGACAGCAAAGGTGCGCTTGCCGTTTTCGATCCAGAAGCCTGAGGCGCCGCGGCTGTAATCGCCGGTGACGCCGTTAACGCCGGAGCCGATCAGATCGGTGACATAAAAGCCGTCTTTGATGCCGGCGATCAGTTGCCCGGGTGTTTGTGTTCCAGGCTCAAGATGCAGATTGGTGGCGCCGGGGGATGGGGTCGACGACACGCCGCGCTGGGCGTGGCCGGTGGTAACGAGGCCGAGTTCGCGCGCGGTGGCGCAATCGAGCAGCCAGGAGCGCAGCACGCCGTCCTCGACCAGCGCCAGCGGCTTGACCGCGACGCCTTCCGCGTCGAATGGATGCGAGCGCAAGCCGCGCTTGCGCAGCGGGTCGTCGACGATACGGATGCCGTCGGCGAACAGCTTGGCCGCCATCTTGTCCCTGAGGAAACTTGATTTGCGCGCAATCGCTGCGCCATTCACCGCGCTGGCCAGATGCGACACCAGCGAATTGGCGACGCGGGGATCGTACACCACCGGAACCTTGCGCGTCGTGACCTTGCGCGGATTGAGCCGCCCGACCGCGCGCTGGCCGGCCATGCGGCCGATCTTCTCGGGTGCTTCGAGATCCGATGCATGCAAGGCCGAGGAGAAATCGTAATCGCGTTCCATGCCGGTGCCTTCGCCGGCAATCGCGGTCATCGACAGGCCATGGCGCGAGCCGAGATAGGCGCCGCGGAAGCCGTCGCTCGTTACCAGCACCATGCCGCCGATGCCGGCCGAGGCGGAAGCGCCGCCGGATTTTGCGACGCCGCTGACCGAAAGCCCGGCGGCTTCGGCCTCGCGCGCCAGGGTCTCGAGCGCCGCAACTGAGGGCAGGTCAGGGTCGATCAAATCGAGATCGGGAAAATCATGCGCCAGCAGTTTTTGGTCGGCGAGGCCGGCGAACTTGTCGTCCGGCGCGGCGCGCGCCATCGCCACCGCTCGCTCCGCTAGCGCCGCGGTGCCGTCACGCGACAGGTCGTTGGACGACACCACCGCCTGCTTGCGGCCGACCAGCACGCGCAGGCCGACGTCGTCACCTTCGGCGCGCTCGCTCTCTTCGACCGCAGCGTCGCGCACCTCGATCGACAGCGACATCGAACGCACCGCGACTGCATCGGCGGCGTCGGCGCCAGCACGGCGCGCGCCGGCGACCAACCGGTCGGCGAGTTCGCGGAGCGCGGTTTGATCGAACAAGGAAGAAGCGGAAGAGCCGTGCATGAAGCCCTTAAATGGCGCTGATTTCTTCAAGGTCAATAAAGTGTTCCGGCTAATTGCCGCGAGCGCTGCAAGGTCTCGTCAAGGATGGTTGGCAACCGCCCGTCAATCATGCGCCACAATGGACTATCCGGCAGGAAGTTTTAACCGAGAACTTTAAGCGGATTCCGGCGGAATTGTGGGAAGCTCTTCATGCGACCGGGAATACCCGGCGCGGGAGAGTTTGAGGCGTCAAATGAGTGGCGGATGTCCCGCCGGGTCGAGTCGCGCATTGCGGCTCGACCCGTTTGCCTTGCCGGCACGGTTCGAGGCGAGCGACAGCGCTGCTGATGGGCAGGTGCGGCAGGTCGAGCTTTATCGCGAGCGGGTGGTGATGCGGCGTGCCGTTCGCGGCATGCGCATGGCGCTCAACATGCCTGTGTCGGCATTTCGCGGCGTCTCGATCCGCATGCTGGCGCCGAGCGCGCAGCGCGAGGCCTCGGTCTCCGTGGTGCTCGAGCATCGCGACCCGGCGCTGGCTCTGCCGCTTTACGTTTCATCCGATGGCAACGACATCAGCGCCGAATGGCGGACCTGGGGCGAGGTGCTCGGCTTGCCGTTGCTGGTCGCCAACGGCGACGGCAGCAGCTATGAACCGTTTGCCCGAATCGGCGGCGTGCGGCTCGAATGCCCGCAGATGCGCCGCCGCCGCCGCAGCACGCTCAAGCGCCGCCGGCCAACCATCCCGCTGCGCCGTGCGTTTGGCAAAGTGGATGCAACAATGCCGGTGCACCGCGCCGAGCGCGAGATCATCGCGCGAAATTGACGGCATTGTTGCCGTCATGCCCGGCCATAGCCGTCCAAGGACGGCGTGCTTTCGCACGCCTATGTGCCGGGCATCCACGTCTTCCTTAACCTCGAACTTGTTTAAGGCGTGGATGGCCGGGACAAAAGGGCGTTCACGCCCGTCTTCGACGGGCTATGCCCGGCCATGACAAGGGTCACTTGCACCGTTGCAGAGTCAGATTGCCGCCGACCTGCATGCGCAGTTCGATGCGATCGTCATCCACCTTGCGCAGGGTGTAGGTCACCTTGCCGCGATTGACCTGCCCGTTGGTGAACTCGTCGACAATCTTGAACGTGGCCGGTCCGCCGTCGGGCGTCACCGATACATTGCGATAGGCCGGCACGCCGCCGCGTGAGTCGGTGCGCTGCTCGCCATTGAAGCCGATGACGCGGCGCCCGGCGCAATCGACCGCGCCTTTTTCCGCTGTTTTGCTTTCGCCCCACCTGCCTTGCACCGGATAGCCGGCAGCAAAGGCGGGCGAAGCGGCGCCGACCGTGAGCACGATGAGAATCGAAACGGCTTTCATGCGGGTAGAATTCCGCATGCCCCGCATTGGTTCAAGGCCCGCGCATCGCCATGCTTAACATTGAGCATTTTCATTCAATTTTTGCTTTCCGGCTTGCCGTAACCGCCGGCGGTCGGGGTCTGGATGATGATGGCTTCGCCGGCGTCGATCACGGTGTCGTCGCAGCCTTGCAGACGTTCCATCGTGCCATCCTTGCGGCGCGCCCAATTCTCGCCGACCTGGCCGCTCTCGCCGCCGGCGAGGCCGAATGGCGGCACGCGGCGGTGGCCGGACAGCAGCGTGCATTCCATCTTTTCGAGGAAGCGGATGGTGCGGCGGATACCGTCGCCGGCGCTCCATTCGCCCTTGCCGCCGGAGTCTTTGCGGATGTGGAAATCCTCCAGCACGACCGGATAACGGAATTCCAGCACTTCCGGATCGGTGAGCCGGGTGTTGGTCATGTGGGTGTGCACGGCGTCGGTCCCGGGGAAGCCGGGGCCGGCCGGCGAGCCGGAACAGATCGTCTCGTAATATTGATACGTGTCGTTGCCGAAATTGACGTTGTTCATGGTGCCTTGCGCGCAGGCGATGGCGCCGAGCGCGCCGAACAGGCAGTTGGTGACCGCCTGCGAGGTCTCGACGTTGCCGGCGACGACCGCTGCGGGAAATTTCGGCGTCAGCATCGAGTGCGGGGGAATAACGATGTTGATCGGCCGCAGGCAGCCGGCGTTCATCG
>JBPCQM010000238.1:0-18500 GCA_050998115.1 Pseudolabrys sp.
GTGTCGGGTCCACCGAAACCCCTTTCCCTCCCCCTCCAAAGAGGGAATGGAGCGCTGGGAGGCGCTAGGGCGCTTGCGAGGCGCTCTTGGCGGCCCTTGCGATCGGGCCGCCGCGCGCCATGCGAAGGCGCGCGCCCCGCTGGTGAACGGGGCGGCGCCTCCCGGCGCTCCACCGCGGCGAGCATTTGGCTGCGCCGCTCCGCTTCCGCCCGGCGCGCCTCTAGATAGCGGCACCGTCCGAATGCAGATGATGATAGGATTATAGTCTCCTAGCCGCAAAGTCAATAGCGCTTCGGAGGGGGGGCCAAAAATGGCTGGTTTTTCGCCGTCGCTCTCGCCAGAAAGTCCGTCAGCGCCTTGCGGTCCTCGGCCGAGGTGATTTTCTGCTCCGGCATCTTGGTGCCCGGCGTGTAGGTGAGCGGGCCGATTTCGAACAGTTTCGCCACCGTCTCCGGCGTCCATACGATATCCAGCGTTTTGAGCGCCGGCGAAAAATTATAGCCGGGCAGCGTCGCGATCCGCCGCCCGAAAATCCCTGCCAGCGTCGGCCCCGCCTTGTTGCCTTCGTCTGGCGTCAGCGTGTGGCAGGCGACGCAGGCGCGGAACACCTCGGCGCCGTGATCGCCGGCATAGGCGGCGAGCGGATCGTCCGGCGCGCCGACCACGACCGAGTCGATCGGATCGCCGCTCACCGCGTTCCAGCGGCGGATCATGCGGTCGGTGCCGCCGGTCAGCAGCGTGTGGTTGTCCGGGAAAAACGCCACCGACCATACCGGCAGCCCGGGACCAACCAGCGTGTGCATGAGCTTGCGTTCCTTGCGCGCGATCACCGCCACCGAGCCGCGGATGCCAGCCGCAGCCGCCAACGCGCCGTCCGGCGAGATCGCCAGCGCGATCACCGGAATTTTCGAGGCTTTGACCTCGCCGCTGCGCTGACCCTGCGGGCTGAGGAAATACACCATGCCGTTGGCGGCCCCGGCGACGATCTCGCCGTCGCTCGCGACCGCCACGGCATTCAGCGGCGCCGGCAAAGTCTCGACGCTGACCTGCGCGTTGCCGCTGAGCGGCCAGATCCGCAGCGTGGCGTCGTAGCCGGCGCTCACCACCGCCGAACCATCCGGCGTGAAGGCGACGCCGTTGACGCTTTGCGAATGGCCTTCGAGCACGCGCGGCGCGCCCGCAACCGGCCATAACCGGATGGTATGATCCCACGACGCCGAGGCGATCGTTTTGCCATCGGGTGACACCGCCAGCGCCGCAATAGGCGCGGTGTGACCCTTGAGCACGCTGTCGGGTTGCGGCTGTCCAGCCGTCCAGATCGCGATCTGCGCATCTTCGCCCGCGGTGACAATGCGGCCGTCCTTCAAATACGCGACGGCGTTGACCGCGCCATCGTGAAACCGCAGCACCTGCTCGGCCGCGTTGCGCGACAGCGACCAGCGCACCGCCGAGGTGTCGAAGCTGCCGGAAATCGCGCTGTTGCCGTCCGGCGCAATCGCCAGCGCCCGCACCGGCCCGCCGTGACCACGCAATTGAGCATGAAGAGCGCCGGGTGAAGCAGCCACCGCCATCATGAAAAGCACCAGAACGACGAAGCCTTTGGCGATGGCGCGATGCACAACAAGCATGGGCGGAACTTACAATTTGATGGCGGGTTTTACCGACGCGGATTGCAACACCAAACCTTATGGGAGTCGAATATGTCGAATCCTCGAAGTACAGCGCAAATTGCCGGCCATCCGATTCATCCGATGCTGATTCCATTTCCGGTCGCGTTTTTCGTCACCGTGTTCGCCTGCGACCTGGTGTTCTGGCGCACCGGCGCCGCGATCTGGGCGACCGCCGCGCTGTGGCTGCTCGGCGCCGGCCTGGTGATGGCCGCGCTGGCCGCGCTGATGGGTTTGACCGACTTTCTTGGCGAACGGCGCATTCGCAACCTCAGCGACGCCTGGTGGCACGCCGGCGGCAATATTCTGGCCGTCCTGATCCAGCTCTATAATTTCTACATCCGCTATCCCGAGCCGGCCGCCGCCGGAACGAAAGGACTCGTGCTTTCGCTGGCGGTGGTCTTGATCCTGCTGTTCACCGGCTGGAAAGGATGGGAGATGGTGTATCGCCATCGCGTCGGCGTGTCGGACAATCCGCTGCCGTAAACCCGCCGCGCTTGTTCGGCGGCCGGCTCCATGCCGGACCGGCGGTGGTGTGCCGGTTGCCGCGCTTGACGGGCCGGTCCATCAATTGTGCATTGTAGCGCAATCGGCGGGACGAGAAATGGCGGAAACCACCATCAATCTGCGTGGGCTGAAATGCCCACTGCCGGCCTTGCGCGCCAAAAAGGCGCTGGCCAAGCTCACCGCCGGCGACCTGCTGACGATTGAATGCACCGATCCGCTGACCGCGATCGATATTCCAAACCTGCTACGGCAGACCGGCGACACGCTGGAAGAACGCACCGAAGGTAACGGCGTTCTGACTTTTCGGATTCGAAAGAAGCCCGGATGAGCGTGTTCGACGAGCCGAAGGTCGATTGCCACACCCACATATTCGATCCGGTCCGTTTCCCGTACCGGCGGGACATCGAATACAAGCCGGCCGGCCAGGAGATCGGCACCGCCGGCCAGCTTCGCCAGGTCATGAAAACCTACGGCGTGAACCATTCGCTGCTGGTGCAGCCGAACTCCGGCTACGGCAGCGATAATAGCTACATCCTCGATGCCATCGCGCAGAGCGGCGGCCGGCTGAAAGGCGTCGCCATCATCGATTTCGACGCCGATCTCGACACGCTTCGGAAATTCAAGAGCCAAGGCATCGTCGGCGCCGCCTTCAATCCGACGTTCAGCGGTCACGGCCTCGACTATTACAAACGCTCCGAGCCCCTGATCGGCAGGCTCGCCGAGCTCGATATGTTTGTGCAGATCCAGAGCGAGCACGACCAGTTGCTGCTGTTCGTGCCGTGGATTGAAACGACGCCGGTGCGCGTGCTGATCGATCATTGCGGCCGGCCGACGCCGCAAGCCGGCCTCGACCAGCCGGGCTTCAAGGCGTTGTTGCGGCTCGCCAAGACCGGCCGCGTCAATGTCAAACTTTCCGGCTACGCGAAATTTTCGGACGCACCATATCCCTTTGAGGATTGCTGGCCGTTCGTGCGCGCGATTGTCGACCATTTCGGCCTCGACCACTGCATGTGGGCCTCGGACTGGCCTTATCTGCGGGCGGCGGTGCGGCAGGACTACGGGCCGCTGGTTGCCCTGACCGAAACGCTGTTTCCCGATCCGGCCAAGCGACGAGCGCTTTTGTGGGATACGCCGCGCCGCTTGTTCGGCTTCGGTCGATAGGCGACAACATTCGGCCGCAACGGCAAATCGGCAACGGGAATCATTATGGCGGACAATCCATTCGTTCTGGCCGGGGTCATGGGCTGGCCGATCGCGCAATCGCGCTCGCCGATCCTGCACAATTACTGGATCGACAAATACCAACTCAACGGCCGCTATGTTCCGCTGGCGGTCCGGCCGGCCCAGACCGCCGACGCACTGCGTGGCTTGCGCGCGCTCGGATTTCGCGGCTGCAACGTCACCATGCCGCACAAGCTGGATGTGATGCCGCTGCTCGACAAGATCGACGACACCGCCAAGCGGATCGGCGCCGTCAATTGCATCGTCATCGCCGACGACGGCTCGATGTCCGGCACCAACAATGACGGCAACGGCTATTACAACAACCTGCTCGACGTGGCGCCGAACTACAAACCGGACGCCGGCCCGATCGCGATTCTCGGCGCCGGCGGCGCCGCGCGCGCCGTGGTGGTAGCGCTGATCGAGCGCGGCGCCAGGGAAATCCGGCTGATCAACCGCACGCTGGCGCGCGCCGAAGGCGTCGCCGCGGAATTCGGCGCCGCGGTCAAAGCCTATCCGTGGGAGAAGCGCAACGAGCTGATCGGCGATGTCGCGCTGCTGACCAATGCCACCAACCAGGGCATGACCGGAAAACCGCCGCTCGATATCTCACTCGACCGGCTGCAGAAGCAGGCGCTGGTTTCGGATTTGATTTACGTGCCGCCGGAAACTCCGTTCCTGAAGGCGGCCCGGGCGCGCGGCAATGTCACGGTGAACGGGCTCGGCATGTTGCTGCACCAGGCGCGGCCGGCGTTCAAAACCTGGTTCGGCGTGATGCCCGAAATCACGCCGGTACTGCGCGCCACCGTCGAGGCGACGTTCAAGTAATAATGGGCTCCGGAATCTATGCAGGCCGGGCGGCCTCTCGCATGCGCGAGGGGAACGGCGGAAACAGCAGCGCGATCGCGGCGGCGCCGAGACCAACGGCGAACGACACTATATAGAGCCAATCGTAGGCGTCGAAATAATCGAACAGCCAGCCGCCCAGTACCGGCCCCAGCGCCATGCCGAGGCATGAGACCATAGTGGCGGCGCCGAACACCGTGCCCATGATGCGCATTGGGAAATATTCGCGCGCGATCACCGCATAGAGCGGCATCACCCCGGCGTAGGTCATGCCGAAGACGAAGGCGAAGGCGTAGAACTCGCCGGGCTGGCGAGCGAAGAAGTAGGCGCCGGCGCCAAGCGCCTGCATCATGAGGCCGGCGACCAGCACCGGCTTGGCGCCGAACCTGTCGCCGGCGAGGCCAAAGATCAACCGGCCGCCCAGCCCACCGAGCCCTTCGACGCTGTAGATGCTGACCGCGACGGCCGGCGCTATCCCGCAGGTGATGGCGTAGCTGATGGTGTGAAAGATCGGGCCGGAATGCATGGTGCAACAGGCGAAAAAGGTCGCCGCCAGCACGATGAATTGCGGCGAGCGCAGCGCCTGGCCCGCCGTCATGGCGTTGCCGCCGACGGTGGTCGCGCCGGGTCCGGCGCCACCGGCTTGCGGCGCACCAACAACGCCGCCGGGATCAGCAGCGCCCAAGCGAGGACCGCGATCGAGAGCATGGCGGTGCGCCAGTCGTAATTCGACAGCAGCCGGCGCGCCAAGGGCGAGATCGTCATCGGCGCCACGCCCATCCCGGCCGAGACCAACGACACGGCAAGACTGCGGCGCTTCTCGAACCAGCCGGTGACGGTCGCCATCATAGGGGCGAAGATCGAGCCCGCCGCGGCGCCGACCACGATGCCGTAGACCAACTGGAACTCCAGCAGGTTGACGGCGCGACTGGCCAGCGCCAAGCCGCCGCCCAGCAGGACCGCGCCCGACAGCACAACGAGCCTGGGGCCGAAGCGATCGGTGAGCGCGCCCCAGACGAAGCCGCCGATGCCCATGGTGACGAACACCAGCGTCATGGCGAGCGACACCCCGGTGCGCGACCAGCCGGTCGCCTCCGACATCGGCTGCAGGAACACCGCAAGCGAGAATGTCCCGCCCATGGCGACGCAACTTAACAGCGCGCCCGCCGCGACAACGACCCAGCCGTAGGAGAACTTCATGACAAACCCCTCCAGGTCTGATCGGCAGATTGCCTAACCCGCGGATTCTGCCGCGAATTCTCCACTCAACACACGTAGGTCGCTTCGCAGGCGGTCGCCGTCACGCAGCCGGCGATCAAGCTCGGCATGTGTGCTTTGCCAAATGGGAAGCGCGCGCGAGAGGATCTTCTTGCCGGCCGCCGTCAATGCGATGCGGCGGGCCCGCCGGTCGTCCCGGTCGACATCGCTCTTGACCCATCCGCGCCGCTCGAGCGGCTTGAGCGCTGCGGTCAATGTCGTGCGATCCATGGCAAGGAGCGCTGCCACCGAACCAAAGCCTGCCGGCTCCGGGCGGTTGAGCGACATCATCAGTGAGAACTGCCCGTTGGTCAGGCCTAGCGGGCGAAAGGCGTCGTCGAAGCGCCGGCCGAGCGCGCGCGCCGCGCGTTGCGCGTGCAGGCACAAGCACTGGTCACGGACCTGGTGTGTCGCTTCCAGGGAAGGCGCGCGCGACCTTGACATGCCTCATTTACGTTGATATCAACCTTTTTGTCAATGCCGCGTAGCGCCGATACGGCGGATGAGCCGGCGGACGCTCTAAACGGCGCAATAGAAAGGCAGCATCATGAGCACGAACAATACCTACCTTGCCGTGTTCCTCGGCAGCAAAACCAGCCCGCAACGAAAGGCCTGGGACGCGCTTGCCGAAAGCGATCGCCGCACGAAGGAGCAAGAGGGCATAGCGGCCTGGAAGGCGTGGGCCGAGAAGCATCACGCCGCCATCGTCGCCGGGGGCGGCCCGCTTGGAAAGACCAAGAAGGTGGCGCAAGGCGGGATCGATGATACCAGCAACGACATGGGCGCCTTCACAATCGTGCGCGCGGACTCGCACCAGGCCGCCGCCAAGCTGTTCGAGAAGCATCCGCATTTTACGATTTTCCCAGGCGAGTCGGTCGAGATCATGCCGGTGCTGCCCATACCGGGCGCCTAGCGGCGGGCGCCGCCGCGAGAAAGCAAACGCCCAACGATGATGACCCTGCGGTCATCGAGTGTGCAGAGAGTTTTGCAAAGGAGAACAGGGATGTCCAAACCGGCCGATGCCGATATCGAGATCACTGCCTTCGACTGGGTGCCGCCATTTGCGGCCGGCCAAGTGCGGGATTTGCGCGTGCGATGGGCTCTGGAAGAAGCCGGCCTCAGCTACCACGTGCGCCTGCTGGATGGCGGAAAGGAGCGTCCGGCCGAATATTTTCGCGAGCAGCCTTTCGGCCAAGTGCCTTTCTACCGGGAAGACGACTTGCGACTGTTCGAGACCGGCGCCATCCTCCAGCACATCGGGGAGAAGGACGAGCGGCTGCTACCGCGGGATCCGATTGGCCGCGCGCACGCCATTCAGTGGACTTATGCCGCGCTGAACAGCGTCGAGCCCGCGCTGATGAGCCTGGCCGTGATCGATCTCTTTTACTCCGGCGAGGAATGGGCAAAGCTGCGGCGGCCAGGCGCCGAGGAGTTCGCCAAGCTGAAGCTTAAGCGCGTGGCGGACTGGCTCGGCGAGCGCCAGTGGCTCGAGCACCGCTTCACCATCGGCGATCTGATGATGGTCACGGTGCTGCGCATCCTGCGCCATACGGATTTGGTGGCCGAACGCTCAAACCTCGCGGCCTATCTGGCCCGCGGAGAGACGCGGCCTGCCTTTCAGCGCGCGCTCGCGGCGCAATTCGGCGACTTCAAATCGCGGGATGCCGCCTGATACCAACATTCGTCGCGACCTGCGTCGTCACGATCGCCGCATGGCGAAAGGTGACTTCGTTGCGCAGTTCAACTGGAGGCAGACAAGTATCTCCTTAGAGAATACTTCCAATCCAATTCGCGCCCCGAGGCACCGCAACGCATCGCCGAGGCATTCGCAAGCATCCGGCCGGCGGCGTGACCGGCAAGCGCCATTCGTCTCGCCACCGGGATTGATCACGTCAAGGCCCATTCCCCGTGGCGCAGGGCGGAGAACGCTGAGGTCGACAATGTTGATTGTAGCTGGACGGCTATATCTCAAACCTGGGAGCGCAGCGCGATTCCTCGAAGCTCCGCTGAAGCGGTGAGCCTGGCGCGCCGCTCAGCGGGATGCCGGGATTTCGTAGTCGCTGCCGACCCGATCGAGCCTGATCGTGTGAATGTTTACTAAGTATGGGATTCGGAGCAAGAACTTTTGCAGTTCCGAGGCTGTGGGCCCGACAACGAGACGCGATCCGCCATCCTTCGCGGCGAAGTCTTTCGCTACGGCGTGTCTTCCATCGGCCCCGCGTGAGACGTCTGCTACGATGGGTCAGATCGCCGCGTGGTCTCTTTGCGGCATCGAGATGATATTGAAGGCAGTCGATCAAGAACGACATCGGCGCACTCGTTCGCCTCGTCGATCTCGACGCGAAAACCTGACGGATCGCCTTGGCGTCGGCTTGCGGACGGCGCCAGTAGCCCTCGAAGGACTCGTCGCCGGCGAGCAGCGCGATGATTTCGTCCTCCTCTTCCACAGACACGATCGCATCCGGCGAATTAGCGCCGAGCTTCACCACGCGCACCATTGATGGATACCGGCACGGCCGGCTGATCCGGGCTTGGCCGCCGCGTTCTGATCGATCGCAAAAGTATAGATTTCGGAGGCGCCGCAGGATGTCATCCGCCAACCCGAGAGAGTCTTCAATCTCCGGCAGCATTTTGCTGGCATGAGACTTGCGTAGTTCGGCGCTTTCAAGCGTGAGGACTATTCCAAGACCCAGGAGAAATGACAGCGGTTGGATCGATCATTAATGACCTCCTTGCCGCGTTCGGTCGTGCGCTTAGCCTACAGCAAAACTGATCCGATTTGATGTCGAATGTCAGCCGGTGATGGCCCCACGACTGGCGGTTGATACGAGCTTGACGTATTTGGCCAGCACGCCAGTGGTGTAGCGAGGCTTGGGCGCCTTCCAGAGTTTCTTCCGTCGAGCCAGTTCCTTCGCTGGGACGTTCAACCGGATGAGACGTTTCTGAGCGTCGATGGTGATCAAATCACGCTCCTTCACCAGTGCGATCACCCCACCCTCGTAGGCTTCCGGTGCGACGTGACCGACGACCATGCCCCAAGTTCCGCCGGAAAAGCGGCCATCGGTGAGAAGGCCGACCGACGCGCCGAGCCCTTGTCCGACGAGGGCGGAAGTCGGCGCAAGCATTTCCTGCATGCCGGGTCCTCCCTTTGGACCCTCGTAGCGAATGACGATGACGTCGCCCGCTTTGATCTTCTTGGCTAGGATCGCCTTCAAGCATTCCGGTTCGGAATCAAACACCCGTGCCGGGCCGGTGATCGAAGTTTGCTTCAACCCGGTAATCTTGGCGACACAGCCCTCGGGCGAAAGATTGCCCTTCAGAATGGTGAGGTGCCCCTGCTTGTACACCGGGTCCGACCAGGGGCGGATCACCTCCTGATCCTTCCGCGGCTCGGCAGGAACGTCTCTTAGCATCTCGGCCATGGTCTTGCCGTGAATGGTCATGCAATCGCCGTGTAGGACGCCATTTGCGAGCAGCATTTTCAATACCTGCGGTACGCCACCGGCGGCATGGAAGTCCGTCGCCACGTATGGTCCCGAGGGCTTCAGATTGCATAGCACCGGCACTTTGCGCCGTACCCGCTCGAAATCGTCGATGCTCCATTTCACGCCCGCCGCGCTGGCAATAGCAAGATAATGGAGCACCGCATTGGTCGAACCGCCGGTCGCCATGACGAGCGCGACCGCATTCTCGACCGACTTTCTCGTGACGATGTCACGCGGTTTCAGGTTTTTGCGAACCGCCTCAACAAGTACGCGGGCAGATTCGGCTGCGGAATCGGCCTTCTCGGCGTCTGGCGATGCCATCTGCGACGAGCCGAGTAGGCTCATGCCCAGCGCTTCGAACGAGGACGACATAGTGTTTGCAGTGTATTGGCCACCGCAGGCGCCCACCGACGGGCAGGCATTCTTCTCGATCCCGTCGAAATCTTCCTGCGACATCTTGCCGGCGGCGAACGCGCCTACCGCCTCGAATGGGCTGACGATGGTGAGTTTCTGTCCCTTCCAGAAGCCCGGCTTGATGGTGCCGGCATACACGAAGATTCCGGGCACGTTCATGCGCGCCATGGCCATCAGGGCTCCCGGCATGTTCTTGTCGCAGCCGCCGACCGCGACCACACCGTCCATGCGCTGACCATTGACCGCGACTTCGATCGCGTCGGCGATCACTTCGCGCGACACCAATGAATATTTCATGCCCACGGTGCCCATGCCGATGCCGTCTGTCACGGTCGGGAAGCCGAACACCTGCGGCATTGCGCCAGTTTCCTTGAGCGCCACCATCACGCGATCGACCAGCGGCTGGATGCCGGCGTTGCAGGGGTTCATCGTGGAGTGGCCGTTCGCCACCCCGATGATGGGCTTGTCGAAGTCGCCGTCTTTGAAGCCCACGGCGCGCAACATCGCACGGTTGGGCGAGCGGGCGACGCCCGCTGTGATAAGTTGGGAACGCCTGTTAGCGTTTGTCACCTCAATCTCCTCCCAGGGGTGTCCGTCGTGCCCCATCGCAATGCTGATTTCGATTCAGCCCGGCTTCCGATCAGTCGCTCGTATATCGAGGAATGACCTTTTTCCACGATGATAAGCAACTCGGCCTTGAGTTCGGTGGCAAGCTCGACGATGTCGCGGACTCAGACGATCTTCGTCTCCGTCAAACAGGATGCTTGGCGAGTCGGTGCGGCCACCCAAGGACATACAAAAACTCCCACCAAAGCAGCGCTTCGGTAGGAGTCATCAGCCCAGAAGGGCGGGTTCGGCGAACTCCATCGCCAAGCAAGAAACGATTCTAGGCCGCAAATTGTTCCCGTCAATACGAGTCTGAGCCGCGCGCCTGCTTGTATCGGGCTCGAACCATATCTGATTGATGAGGCCAAGGGTCCGTCTCGCCACTTGGCGGAACTACCGCACATCGATCAGGTACATCACAAAATGCTGGCGCCATAGCTGTGGCATCGCATTCGACAGTCTGCTCGTTATGCGTCCTCGTGAGCCGCAGAGAATGTTGGTCGCGCAAGGAGTGGCGGAGGGAGAGATAATGCAAAACAAATTCTCTCCTCGTACTCCAGAGGAATAACGCGAGTTTAGGCGCAGACCGGCGTCGAGATTCTAAATGCGAAGGCCGCCCGGAGGCGGCCGGTCGCAGGAAAAGTTGGTGTGGAGGCTCAGCGTTCGATCACGGTCAGACCGGCTCGAATTGCGCGCCGGTCGTGACGCGATGAAGTATGCGTGAAGGATGAGTATCCTGCCGGCGCGATGATGACGGGCTCGATATGGCGGCCGATCGGGCGAATTCGGCTTGATCTGTCTGAGCGAAAAGTTTCTGGCAGACAATTTTCACTGGGCTTCGCTACGACGATCACGGCGGCAGCGGTTCGGTCCCACGGTCGAGGACATCAAGGTACTTGCGGTAGGCAAAGACACGACGGCGTTGCTTGCCTGTCACCTCACGCACGATCCCAAGGTCGACCAAGTGTTCGAGCGACTTTCCAACGGTGGGGAGCGAGAGTTTGAGCTCCTTAGACGCCGCTTGGATCGTGATGAGCGGTCGGCGCTGCATGAGATCGTGGACGCGGAATGCCGAGGCTGCACTGCGTCCAAGCGTCTGGATTGTGCCGCGGTCCTCGTCGAAGAGGGCCATGATCTCGCGAGCGGTATCGACGGCCTGCGCCGCGGTGTCGCGCACACCCGTCAGGAAGTATTCCATCCAAGCTTCCCAGGCGCCGTTCTCACGGACCTCCTGCAGCAGGCGATAGTAATCGGCGCGTCGTGCCTTGAAGTAGAGGCTGAGATACAGGATGGGTTCACGCAGCGCGCCAGCATTGCATAGCATGAGCGTGATCAGCAAACGCCCGAGACGACCGTTGCCGTCGAGGAATGGATGGATCGTCTCGAACTGCACATGCGCAAGCCCTGCCCTGATCAAAGGCGGGAGTTGCGGATCGTCCATATGCAGAAACTTCTCGAACGCATCGAGGCATTCATTCAGCCGATCGGGTGGCGGTGGGATGAACAGGGCGTTGCCCGGGCGCGTGCCGCCGATCCAGTTCTGTGAGCGCCGGAACTCCCCGGGCTGCTTGCTGGCGCCCCGGCCCGAGTGAAGCAGGATTGCATGCATCTCGCGAACCAGGCGAAGCGAAAGCGGAAACCCCTCCCGCAATCGCTTCAGTCCATGCTCCATCGCCGCGACGTAGTTCGAAACCTCGGCCACGTCGTCGAGCGGGACGTGGGGAATCTCTTCGCTCTCGAACAGGAGAAGATCGGAAAGCGAGGACTGCGTGCCTTCGATCTGAGACGACAGCAGGGCTTCCTTGCGCATATACATGTAGAGGAACAGCGGGGTGGACGGCAGGATGGTCGTCACGCCATCGAGCCGCCCCATGGCGCCGCGAGCGGTGTCGTACAGAGTGAATAGGCCCTGCAGGTCGAGCGGAGGGGACGGCGGAAGCGGCGGGGGCAGGAATGCCCGTACGCGCTCGCCACTGGCTGTAGTCTCGACGAATTGGCCCAGTCGGGTGGGCTCTATTCCACTCATGTTCTCAGACCCTTTAGTTAGGGCATCCCGTTACTAAAGGATAGACCGTCTTCGTTTAGTTACGAAGGGCTTTAATTCAAGCGGGCCGCGCTGGCCACTAGCCGGGCTTGTTTTGATCAGCCGGCGTTTCGACGTGCCGGCCCGCCTGCCCCAGCCATTCAACCGCCAAGCAACCGCGTAGAGCGCATCGAGCCAGTGTTCGTGCGCGGCGGCACGCTGCAGTCCGACCTTCCAGCATACGATTTTTCACCGCTCGCCCGAGGCCCGCAGCATCTCTCAATAGCTGATTGGCGTCAGCACGCGAATCCCGAACTCACGCTCGATGTGAGCCGCGTTTTTTGGAAGCTTGCACTCCATCGTCAAAAACGAGCGCACTGCAGGAAAATCGCATCCTGTATCAGGAGACGGTCGCCTGCGCCGAGATAGTCGAACTTCGGTTCGTCCAACACAAATTCTCTGATCGTAGTGCAGAGCAATCTCGCGTGAGCCCGCGTATTTGGGCGTATGGCGGTGGAGCGAAACTGCAAAACAAATTCTTCCCTCGTAGGCCAGAGTAATCTAGCGAGCTTGTGCGTACGAACGTGGGCTTAATGCTCACGGAGGATCAGGGCACAGGGGTTGACGCCATCTCGACATCTTTCCCGGGTTCGCGCCCCCGCCGGTTCAGAAGGTAGTCGATTTCGGAAGTCCTCGGGTCGGACAGAGCGGCGGACGAGGCGTATTCCGGCCACTTAGCAACGGCGGATCGCACCTCTTCGAAGATGGCATCTGCTTCGGCTTTCGGGATGGAGGCGTCCTTGGCGACTTTCATGATGTGGTCACGGCCGGGGGCCCTTCCCTCGCCTGCGACGGCAAGACTGTGCTCGCCGGCAGGTCCAGCGGAAAGCGTGATGTCGTAGGCCGGCGTAGGATGCCACACGCCGTCTGCTTCCATCCGGAACGCGTGATTTTTGGAATGGTCGTCACGGTTGTGCGCTAGAACGTTGAAAACCATTCTCCGGAACACCTGCCGGACACGGCGCTCGTCGCGCGTGAGCATGCGTGTAAGACGGAGCAGGTTGTCATAGTCGATCTGGGGGGTCCGATGGTCGGCGTCCAGCAAACCGCTGGCCGTCTGGAAATGCAAGCTGCCTTCGGGCGGGCGATCGAAACGGCGGACAGCGAAGTAGCTTCCGTTGCTTGTCTTGAGCAATTGGGTCGGAGGCATTTCGATCCCCGCGGCGCTTGCCATCAGTGAATATGCATACTCTTCGGACCCGATCTCCTTTGGATCATTGGTCGATCTAAACTTCACCATCCAAGGTTCGTATCCCTGCGGTACGCCAGTGCCGAGGTCCTCCAGAACCATTCCTTTTTTGGGATCTAGTCCGATCATGATCTTCGGACGTGCACCGCCAGAGCTGCCTCCCATTTCAAGCAAACGGTCGACATCCGCAGTTTCGACTTCGCGTTGAACCTGCTCGGCTTGGCTCGCGAGCCAATCCAGATCAACCTCTCCGCTCCCGGAATGTCGGCATGTCTTTTCGGGAATGTATCGAAGCGCGCCCATACCCTTCGTACCGACGTAGGCCAGACGGTCCAAAGGACTCAAAGCGAGATGGTCGTAGTTCTGCTTTTTGACATGTCGGTCGAGAAGTAGCCGGCCCCATCCGTCCGGCAAGCTGTCGTTGAACAGCCCGTGCAAGCCGTCAAACGGGTGGTACGGTGCTGCCTTCAACCCCGCGGATACCGCGAGATTTATCGGTGACAACGGAAGCGGTGCGTCGAGAAACTCGCGGCCGTACTCAAAGTAGGCACGGCGCTCCTCCCTGCTCCAAACCAACGTGCCCACCTCGACAGAGCGATCGGGAGCGCCCAGCCGGACCGTGAGCCGTTCGACTTGCGACAAGGCGCGGGTAGTCGGCTTACTCATTTTCGCCGACCGCGCAGCCTGCGCGGTTTAGTAACGATGTCATCGATCGATTTGGGCGTCTCCGGCGGGAAGAGGTTGTCGAACTCCTTTTCAGCGTTCAGCGCGAAGGCAAGGAGAACGATGAATTCGGAAGATGCTTTGCCGGTGCGCTCGAAAAGCTTGAGCGTTCCCAGACTCAGTTGCGCGCGCTGGGCCAATCCTTCCTGCGTAAGATTGGCGTCCAACCGTCGGCGCTTAGCACGTCGTGCTAAGCCCTCTAAGACGTCCTGTGGAGATGATAGTTTAAGGGATAATTTCATATCTACTGTTAGCTCAGTCATCTATAATAGATATCATATTATCCACTAAAAATCAAGCAAAAGGGTGGTTCGGAAACCCTTCGGGAAGCATGGACCGACGAGCCCCATCTCGTCCGTGCGATGTCCGCTCTTCGCGCTCGTATGCAGACATAAATCGGCGCGCTTAGCGCGAAAGCTTTGCGCCAAATACCGTAGCTCGCTTCGGATAAATTGCCGCTTGTGATGTCGCGGTCCTACGTCTCCTTTATGGGTCGCGGGATCTGCCTTATTGACGCCGACCTTTGGATTGCCTTCTTGCCAGGCGATCTTGGAGGAGCGGTAGCACTCGATCTTCCATCCTTCGCGTGTACGGATCACATCGATCGTATTCTCGCCGCGATTGGTCAGGGTTTCGCCGCCCTCAACACCTTTCCGGAGATAGTAAGAGATCGCGTAGTAGTGAACCTTGGCGGAATCGCCGTTTTGCTCGACGCGGATATTGTTCATCACGTGCAGGATGCCGTCATAATGACCTAGCGCCCGCTTGCAGACGGCAACAACCGCGTCGATCCCCTTCTGCATTCCAAAGCGAGCGGACTCGACGCGCGCCTCGCGTGATCGTGGCGATCAAAGCGTCCCAGTTACCGGAATCCTGCGCGGCCATGAAGCGGTGGACGACATCGACGATGTCTTGATGGTCCTGAATTTTCTGAATCTTGGCTTGGAGATCCGCCGACTGGCCGGTTATATCGCCTCGCTTTCACGCGCTTCGCGCCCTGGGTTTCGACGTTATATTTGCAAGGGGCCATCTATCTCAGTATCGTTTTTTTGGTATTTGTTTATAATGCTACTTTATGAATGTAACTTTGCGTCAGCTACAAGCCTTCGTCGCGGTCGCCGAGTCCGGAAACTTTTCATGCGCGGCGGACCGACTTCATGTCGCCCAATCCGCCGTTTCGGTCCTGGTTCGTGAACTCGAGCGCAAGCTCAATATTCGCCTATTCGACCGCACGACGCGCCGGGTCGAATTGACAGATGCGGGCATCGAGTTTCGGGCAACCGCGGAAAAACTGATCGCCGATCTCGATCACGCCGTTCAGCACACGCATGACCTCGTCGAACGCAAGCGTGGCCGAATTGTCGTCGCCGCGCCGCCTTTGCTGGCGACCGCTCTGTTGCCGAACGTCATAGCGACATTCCAGAGACAGTATCCCGGCGTTTCGATATCGCCCGGTGGCGCCATTGCGGGTCGTACGCCACCCCATAGGGCGGATCGGTCACCATCAAATTCGGCTTTGTGCCCTTGAGCAAAGCCTCCACGGCAGGGCGACCGGTGCTATCGCCGCAGGCGAGACGATGCGTGCCCAAACACTGGCTGGCTAGGGTGACAAGATTCGAACCGTTAGATTACCAATCTGGGGGTTCAATCTCGGTCGAGCGCTTTTTTCGCAACTCAAAACGATCGAACATTCATACAAATAGAGGGCGCCCCGAAACCGTATCTCCGTGTGAAAGTACAAAGCCGCAGAGAAAAAGCGCTCGAAGAGAGACGTTTCCGGCGTCCGCTCTCCATTTAAGGTCCAAAGGTCAAGTCCGAGTTCCTACTAAATCTACGCAATTCATGGCGGCTGAATGGGTAAGAGAACGATCCGCCAAGGAAGTTGGCGGAGAGGGAGGAACCGGAATCCAACGGTCTCTCGCAGAATTTCGTTTCAGTTCGACCTCGTTCGCTATCGCCCATCCCCTTATGATCGGTCTTCCGACCCTTTCGTCAGTGACTCGGGTCATTCAAAGACTTTAAGGATTGGCCCCTTTATTATCTTACGGGGCCGAATAGCAGCTAATCGGGCGGAGTTGGGTGAAGAATTGGACTTTGCTATTTGGGCGTAATTGGGTGTATATTCGGGTGTGACCATCCAAACCGACACCCTCCGGATCACCCCGGAAACTCTGGCACTCATCGCCGAGATCGATGAATTCAAGGGCGCTTGGCGCGCGTTAAGAACGCTTGCTCCCGAGCGCCTATCGGCGTTGCGGCGTGTGGCTACGATCGAGAGCATCGGTTCATCAACCCGGATCGAGGGCAGCAAACTCTCCGATCGCGACGTCGAGCGCCTGCTCACCAATCTTGCAATCAAGTCCTTCGCCTCCCGCGACGAGCAGGAGGTGGCCGGCTATGCCGAAGCGATGAAATTGGTGTTTCGGTCGTCGACGGACATCGCCATCACCGAAAATCACATCAAGCAACTGCATCGCGACCTCCTCGTCCACAGCGAGAAGGACGTGCGACACCGCGGCAGCTACAAAACCGCCCCGAACAACGTTGTCGCTTTCGACGAAAACGGCAAGCAAATCGGCATTGTCTTCGAAACCGCGACCCCGTTCGACACGCCCCGCCTCATGACCGAGCTCTTGACCTGGTTCGCCGAAGCAACGGAGGAGAAACGTCTTCATCCGCTGCTCGTCATCGCCATCTTCACGGTCGTGTTTCTCGCGATCCATCCTTTTCAAGACGGCAACGGCCGGCTTAGCCGCATACTCACGACGCTGATGCTATTGCGCGCGGACTACGCTTACGTGCCCTATAGCTCACTCGAAAGCGTCATCGAGCAAAGCAAGGAGGGGTACTATTTGGCCCTGCGGCAAACGCAGGGAACAATCCGCACGAATAACCCCAACTGGGAGCCATGGCTTCTGTTTTTCCTTCGTGCCTTGCAACAACAGAAGCAGCGGTTGGCAAAGAAAATCGAACTCGAAAAATTGGTTGTCGCAAGCCTGCCGGAACATTCCGTGCGAATCCTCGATCATACTCGCGAGCACGGGCGCGTCAGCATCGGCGAGATGGCCAAGCTGACAGGCGTCAGTCGCAACACCCTCAAGGAGCACTTTCGGCAACTGGTCGAGAAAGGCTATCTGTCAAAACAGGGCGGCGGCCGCTCGACCTGGTACGTGCTGTCTTGATCTGCTTTGTAACCTTTCGCAATATTTCGAGGCTGTCCATGGAAAGCTGGATCGTCCAAACTTGAAGGCACCCCGAAGCCTGAAGCGGGTGTCGCATGGCCGATTCCGAGATCCTGATTTTTCGAGCATCGCTCTCGCCGGACGTCTCTCGAACGTTCGAGATAACCCACACGAGCACCCTGTATGCACTCGCGCAGGCAATTGTCCGATCGTTCGATTTCGACTTCGACCACGCGTTCGGTTTTTACAGCACGCTGAAAGGGAACATCTATGCATCGCCCGTTCGCTATGAATTGTTTGTCGATATGGGAGAGAGCGAGGGTGAGGCACGGAGCGTCAAGCGGACGCGTGTCGTTGAGGCCTTCCCGTCGGTCGGGACCAAGATGCGATTCCTTTTCGACTACGGCGACGGATGGGAATTCCTGGTCAAGTTCGTCTAACGGAAGCCGAAGGAGCCAAAGGTCAAGCTTCCGAGACTGCTGATCTCGACCGGAAAGGCACCCGCTCAATACCCTGATCCGGAGGACGGGTGACCGACGGCCAAAGCGTGTTCAAGCGAAAACGTGCGCATCAGAGCGAGTTTCTGCGTAGGTGGCGGAGAGGGAGGGATTCGAACCCCCGGTACGGTTGCCCGTACGCCGCATTTCGAGTGCGGTGCTTTCAACCACTCAGCCACCTCTCCGGACTCCGCCGCAGGCCCAAAAAAACCCAAGAAAGCCCATGAACGGAGGCGGTTATCTAGCCAGCCGGGCCGGGACACACAAGGCCGCAATGGCGTATTGTGCATCCAGCCGCAGCGCGGCGGAGCTCGCGACTTATTAATGTACGACGGCGCAAAAAAACGCGTTTTGCTCGACGAATTGTACGGCCTTGCCGGCGCCCTGGCGCTGGTCGGGCTCGTGTCGGCCGGCGTCTATTACATGGTGTCGAGCGGCAGCCTGACGCACGGCTCGGTGATCTACCTGGTGCCGGTTGTGATCGCTGCGGCGCGTTGGGGCATCGTCTGCGCCATCACCGCCGCCATCGCCGGCGGCCTGGCTTCGGCCTTCTTCTTCTACCCGCCGCTCTATACGTTTCGGATCAGCGATCCGCATGAATTCCTGAATCTCGCGCTCTTCATCTTCGTCGCCGTGGTCACCAGTCATCTGGCGACGCAGTTGAAGATCCAGGCGGAAATTTCGCGCCAGCGCGAAATCGACATGCGCGACCTATACGATTTCTCCCGCCGTCTGGCGGTCGCATATGACGTCTCCGACATTCATTCCGCGATCGAAGATCACCTCGCCGCGGTGCTACAGCGCAAGGTGGTGCTGTTCGCCA
>JBPCQM010000252.1:0-8469 GCA_050998115.1 Pseudolabrys sp.
AACGTCGTGATTGCTGGTTTGCCAGCCACGCTCCGCCGTCTCCGGCGCGACGTGGCGAAGATCGAAGGACAGGCAACCGACCTCGACATCGGGGCGCGAATGTTGGCGCTCGGCGTCGGACCCATCGACGGCACGCTACAAGGCGGGCTCGCTCCGGCCAGCCTGCATGAGATCGCGCCTTCGGCGATGCGCGACGCCGGCGCCGCTACCGGTTTCGCCCTCGCGCTGGCGGCACGCGCCGGCGCCGCTCGGGAGACGCTGTGGATCCAGACCGATTTCGCCACTCTGGAAGCGGGCACTCTCTATGGCTCCGGCTGCGATCTGTTCGGATTAGCCATGCGCCGACTGCTGGTGCTCAAGGTGCCGAAGCCGATCGATGCGTTGTGGGCGATGGAAGAGGCGCTCAAGTGCCGCGCTCTCACAAGCGTCATCGCCGAACTGCCGAACGATGCGCCGCTCGCCGGGTTGACTGCGACGCGACGGCTAACCCTGGCGGCGCGGGCGGGCGGCGGGTTCGGCTTGCTCCTGCGTCACCGTCCCTCACCGCTGACCAGTTCGGCGGAGACGCGCTGGGAGGTGGCGGCGGCGGTGAGCCGGCCTGACCGGTTTGGCGGGCTCGGCCAGACCGCCTTCACGCTGTCGCTCGTCAAAAATCGCCGCGGCCCTACTGGCCGCTGGATCGTCGCATGGGATCACTATGAGCGCGTCTTCTCGGCGCTATCTCTCGGTGTGGCTCAAGCGGCTTTCGACCGACCGGGTCGAACGCCGCTCGCCCGCGCCGGGTGATGCGCCGCTCGTTATCGTCGAACCGGTCAAGTCGGCGCTGCGCATCGCTGCGCTCAATGACGCGGCGTTGTCACTCGGCCTCAAGACGTGGATGCCGCTCGCCGATGCGCGCGCCATGCACCCCACGGTTCATGTGGAGAACGCCGATCCGCAAGCCGACCGGGCTCTGCTGGAAGCAGTCGCCAACTGGTGCGACCGCTACACGCCGCTGGTCGGGCTGCATTTGCCCAATGGCCTGCTGCTCGATGTCAGCGGTTGTGCGCATTTATTCGGCGGAGAAAGAGCGCTTGGCCGCGATCTGCTGACGAGGCTCGCGCAGCAACGCTTGCGGGCGAAGGTCGGTCTTGCCGATACGGTGGGCTGTGCTTGGGCGGTGGCGCGTTACGGTGAAACGCCGCTTGTACCCAAAGGCGGGACCCGCGCGGCGCTATTGCCGCTGCCTCTAGCGGCGCTTCGGCTTGCAAATGAAACCGTCACGGCACTGGCGCAGGCCGGACTCAAACGCATTGCCGATGTGATCGAGCGCCCGCGCGCGCCGTTGGCCGCCCGCTTCGGAGAGGACTTTCTCCGCCGGCTCGATCAGGCGCTCGGTGTCGAGGATGAATCGATCACGCCGCGCCTCCCAGTGCCGCCCTATTTGGCGGAGCGGCGGTTTCCCGATCCGATCGGCCGTGAGGAGGACGTGCTCGGCACCATCGAGCAGCTTGCCCATGAGCTTGCCATCATGCTGGAGCGGCGCGGCGAAGGTGCGCGGCTATTGCAGGTCGCAATGTTCCGAACCGACGGCAAGGTGCATCGCTTTGAAGCCGGCGCGAGCGAGCCGCTGCGCGACCCGCAACGCATCCGCCGCCTGTTCGTCGAACGAGTTTCCGCCATCGGCGATGAATGCGATCCCGGCTTCGGCTACGACATGGTGCGGCTGTCGGCGCTCGCCGCCGAACGTTCCGACCCGGCGCAGACTGGGCTCGCCAGCGGCGATCATCACATCGAGCTTGCGCATCTCGTGGATCGCCTGAACGCGCGCTTCGGCACGCGGCGGCTAATCCGTCAGGTCCCGCACGACACCCATATTCCCGAACACGCGGTGGCCGCCGTTCCGGCGCAAGCGATGCGCAACACGCCATTTTTCGATCTCAACGCAGATGGAAAACTAACGCGGAAAAATCTGGCGAAAGACGCTTTAGCGCAAGACAGTCTCGCGCCCGTGCGGCCGGTGCGCCTGTTTGCGCAGCCGGAGCCGATCGAAGCTATAGCGGAAGTGCCGGACGGTCCGCCCACGCGCTTCCGCTGGCGACAGGTACAGCATGAAGTGACCGTCGCCGAAGGTCCGGAACGCATTGGCGCGGAGTGGTGGCGGGATTCACAAGGCTGTCCCCTGACGCGCGACTACTTTCGCGTGGAAAGTCGAAACGGCGCGCGGGTCTGGATTTATCGGGAAGGTCTTTATGGGCGGGAAAAGGGAGAGCCGCGCTGGTTTTTGCACGGACTGTTCGCATGACAGTCCGTGAGTTTCCGGCTCCGAAAGACAATCGGGATACGAACGAGACCTTCGTCATCCCGCCTTATGCGGAACTGGCCGTCACCAGCAGTTTCTCCTTTCTGCGTGGCGCATCCACCCCCGAGGAACTGGTGAAGCAGGCCTGTCTCCTGGGCCATGCAGGATGCGGCATTGCCGATCACAACAGCGTCGCTGGCGTAGTGCGGGTGCATGTGGCGGCCAAGGCGTTGAAAAATGACGAGCAGCTCAAGCCATTTCTCTCGAATTTCAAAATCGCTGTCGGTGCGCGTCTGGTGTTCGACGACGGCTGCACGCCCGATATTCTGGCTTATCCGCAAGATCGCCCGGCCTGGGGCCGGCTTACGCGTCTTCTGTCCCTTGGCAAACTGCGGGCGGAGAAGGGCAAGTGTCTGCTCGGCCTGCCGGACCTGCTCGAATTCATCGACGATCTGAACCTCATCGTCATGCCGCCAGTACGGATCAATCCGCGTGCGCTAGCCGCTTTGCTGAACCGCCTGAAAAAGGCGGCAACGCGCCGCTCGCTATGGCTTGCCGCCACGATGATGTATCGCGGCGACGATGCCCGCCGTCTAGCGATGCTCGCCGAAATCGCACGCGACGCGTTCGTTCCGCTGATCGCCGTCAATGACGTGCTCTATCACGCGTCCGAGCGGCGGGACTTGCAGGATGTCGTCACCTGCATCCGCGAGCATGTCACCATCGACAACGCAGGAAAGCAGATCGAAGCCAATGCCGAGCGGCATCTCAAGGCGCCAGCCGAAATGACGCGGCTATTCCGGCAATATCCGGATGCCATCGCACAAACGGCGCGCTTCCTCAACCAATGCCAGTTCTCACTCGAAGAATTGCGCGGTACCGAATATCCGGAAGAAACCCGATTAGGATTTGCCACGCCGCAGGATGCACTGATCGCGTTTGCGGAGGAAGGCGCCCGCCGGCGATTCCCGGAAGGGATGCCCGGCGAAATCCGCAAAATCCTCAATGAGGAATTGCGAATTATCGGCGAGCTTAAATATGCGCCGTTCTTCCTGACGGTGCATGACATCGTCAAATTCGCGCGACGTCCGGATATCAACATTCTCTGCCAGGGTCGCGGCTCGGCGGCCAATTCCATTATCTGCTATTGCCTCGGAATCACCGAGGTCAAACCGGATGGAAAAAATCTACTGTTCGAGCGCTTCGTCTCGGCAGAGCGTCGCGAACCACCCGACATCGATGTCGACTTCGAGCACGACCGGCGCGAGGAGATCATTCAATATATCTATCGAAAATATTCGCGTGAACGCGCCGGTCTGACCGCGACGGTCATTTGTTATCGTGGACGCAGTTCTATCCGCGATGTCGGCAAGGTGTTCGGTCTATCCGATGACACGTTGAAGCTTTTGTCGGGCACGCTTTGGGGTTGGTCAAGTAGCGGTGTGCAGGAAGCGGAGGCGCGCCGCGCCGGGTTAGATACATCCGACTCCAGATTGGCTAAGGCAATGAAATTGGCCGAAGAGCTGATCGGGTTTCCCCGACATCTGTCGCAACATGTCGGCGGCTTCCTGATGACACGCAGCCGGCTTGACGAGGTGGTGCCGATCGAAAGCGCGGCGATGGAAGACCGTACCGTGATCGAATGGGAAAAGACCGATCTGGAGGCGCTTGGTCTGCTCAAAGTCGATGTGCTGGCGCTTGGAATGCTGTCTTGTTTGCGGCGCGGATTCGAGCTTTTGCGATCGCATTATAACGTGCATCGCGATCTCTCGATCCAGGATGAGGACGAAGAAACTTACAAGATGATCCGGCGTGCCGACACGCTGGGTACGTTCCAGATCGAGAGCCGCGCGCAGATGTCGATGCTGCCGCGGCTTAAGCCAAAGGAGTTCTACGATCTCGTCATCGAGGTCGCGATCGTCCGCCCTGGCCCGATCCAGGGCAAGATGGTGCATCCCTATCTGCAACGCCGCGAGAACCCGCAGCTCGTGAACTACCCTTCGCCGTCGCCGGACTTCGGCCCGGCCAATGAACTTGAAGAGGTGCTGGGGCGCACACTGGGCGTTCCACTGTTTCAGGAGCAGGCGATGCGCATCGCCATCATCGCCGCGGAATTCCCCCCCGGCGAGGCCGACCGCTTCCGGCGCGCGATGGCGACCTTCAAGCGTGTCGGTACCATCAATTCTTTTGGTGAAAAATTTGTCCAGGGAATGACGCGGCGGGGCTACGAACTTATTTTTGCACAGCGCTGCTTCCAGCAAATTCAAGGCTTCGGCGAATATGGCTTCCCGGAAAGCCACGCCGCCAGCTTCGCAAATCTGGTCTATGCCTCGGCGTGGATGAAATGCCGCTATCCTGACGTATTCGCGGCGGCATTGCTCAACAGCCAGCCGATGGGATTTTACGCGCCGGCGCAGATCGTTCGCGACGCGCAGGAACACGGCGTCGAGGTGCGCGACGTCGATATCAACGCCTCGTGCTGGGATTGCACGTTGGAGCCGGGACGCCGGGCTGTCGGGCATCTGCCTTCACGCCACGCCGAAATGCAGGATGCAATTCGCTCAACACACGCGTTGCGGTTAGGCTTCCGGCAGATCAGCGGGTTCTCCGAGGACGACGGGCGCGCCATCGAAGCCGTGCGAGGCGCCGGATTCGATTCCGTTCGCGACCTCTGGCTGCGTACACGGCTCAAGCCAGCAAAACTGGAGAGGCTGGCGGCGGCAGACGGGTTCCGCTCACTCGGCCTCGACCGGCGCGCGGCGCTATGGGCGATCCGCGCGCTGCGGCGCTCCGGTGACAAGGATGATTTACCGCTGTTCACGCGTGTCATCATGCCGGATCTGGAGCCGGATGTGACCTTGCCCCCGATGCCGCCCGGCCAGCAGGTGATCGAGGACTATCGGCATCTACATCTGTCGCTGAAGGCGCATCCGGTCTCGTTCCTGCGTGCTGATCTGGCCTCGCGCGGCGTTATCCCGCATGAGCGATTGCGCGATAGCCGCAACGGAGAACGAGTGACCGTCGGCGGTCTCGTGCTGGTGCGGCAACGGCCCGGCACTGCCAAGGGCGTCATCTTCGCGACATTGGAAGACGAAACCGGCATCGCCAACACGATCATCTGGCCCAATGTGTTCGAGATATTCCGCCCGATCGTGCTCGGCGCACGGCTGATCAGCCTTACTGGCAAGCTGCAAAGCGCCTCCGGCGTGATCCATGTGGTCGCCGACAAGATCGAGGATCTGACTCATCTGCTCCGGCGACTTTCCGAGAACGCCGCCAGCATCGACGCAACCAAGCCAGCCGACGGGGTCAAGCGGCCGGTGAATATCCGCCAGCGTCATCCGCGCTCTGGCGACGGGCTGGTCACGTTATTGCGGGAAGGGACAGGCGCCGAACTTGGGCTTGGGTCTGGGCTTGGCGGCAACGCCGAAGAGGTGATGCCGAAAGGGCGGAATTTCCATTGATGGCGCCGCCGGGGAAGTAACGAAGACGGCGTCGCTTTCGGCGGACACGCAAAATTCCGATTGGCGACTTCAGTAAGCCGCGGTTCGATGGCTGCGCGGGTCATCAGTTCGCGCTTCGCGTCAACGCGCTGCTCATGCCGGCGCGCATTGCCTTGAGGAGTGAGCGAGAAATTGTTCCTGTCGCCTAAAGCTTGGATTGTCCTGCAACAACCGCTAACGCCTTGGAAAGATTGGTCGGAGTGGCAGGATTTGCACCTGCGACCCCCTCGTCCCGAACGGGGTGCGCTACCAGACTGCGCTACACTCCGACTAAGGGGCGGCTTATAACCCCGACCTACCGCAAGCCGCAAGCTTGTGCGCCGTCGGCAACCTTGAGTTCTGGAATGACCGTCGAACCTGGAACCCGGACGATGACAGCCGACGCGAAAGCAATCGCCACGGCGGTGCGCTGCCTGTCGGCCGGCGGCCTGGTCGCGTTCCCGACCGAGACGGTCTACGGGCTCGGCGCCGACGCCGGGAATGGCGAAGCGGTCGCCCGCCTCTACGCCGCCAAGGGACGGCCGGTATTCAATCCGCTGATCACGCACGTCGCCGATCTCGACGCGGCGCTGCAACTGGCGATACTTGACGTCGACGCCGGAAAGCTCGCGAACGAATATTGGCCGGGACCGCTGACGCTCGTTCTGTCCAAGCGACCCGATTGCGGCGTGGCCGATCTTGCTCTGGCCGGCCTCGATAGCATCGCGCTTCGCGTGCCGGCGCATCCGGTGGCGCGCGAACTGCTGCGCGCCTTCGGCAAGCCGATCGTCGCGCCGTCCGCCAACCGGTCCGGCCATATTTCGCCGACCAGCGCCGCTCATGTGATGGCGGACTTGCGCGGGCGCATCGATTTGATCATTGACGCGGGCGCCTGCGCGGTCGGCGTGGAATCCACCATCGTGTCCTGCCTCGGCGGCCCGCCGTCACTGTTGCGGCCGGGCGGGCTGACGCGCGAGAACATCGAGCGCACGCTCGGCCGCGCGCTGACCGAACCGGCGCACGATCCACAAAGCGACGGTGAAGCGCCGCTGGCGCCCGGCATGCTGGCATCGCATTACGCGCCAAAGGCTGCGCTGCGGCTGGACGCCGACGCGGCGCGCTCCGGCGAGGCGCTGCTGGCCTTCGGCGCCGCGCCGGACGGCAAAGGAAAGACGCTCAACCTGTCGCCACGCGGCGACCTGATCGAAGCCGCCGCCAACCTGTTTTCGCATTTGCGCGCGCTCGACGCCGCGGGCGTCAAGTCCATCGCCGTGATGAAAGTGCCGCGCGAGGGACTGGGCGAAGCCATTAATGATAGGCTCACGCGCGCAGCGGCTCCAAGGACGGCGTGAAGGAAGGCATGATGAATCTGCAAAGCAAGCCCGGTCCCGCCACCGAACTGCTGGCGCGCTTTGCGGCCATCGTCGGCGAAAAATACGCCATCACCGATCCGCCGGCGCAGCAAGCCTATCTCACCGAAATGCGCGACCTCTACCGCGGCCGTTCGCCGATGGTGCTGCGGCCCGGCTCGGTCGCGGAAGTCGCCGCCATTCTCAAGCTCGCCAACGAGACCCGCACGCCGATCGTGCCGCAGGGCGGCAATACCGGCCTGGTCGGCGGGCAGATCCCGCACCACAATGAAATTGTGCTGTCGTTGACGCGGCTCGACAAGATCCGCGAGGTCGATGCGGTCTCCAACACCATCACCTGCGAGGCCGGCGTCACCTTGCAGCGCGCCCGCGAGGCGGCGGCCAGAGCGGACCGGCTCTATCCGCAACTGCTGCCGTCCGAAGGCACCTGCACGATCGGCGGCAATCTAGCGACCAACGCCGGCGGCATCGCCGCGGTCGCGCACGGCATTGCCCGCACCCACGCGCTGGGGCTTGAGGTGGTGCTGGCCGACGGCCGCGTGCTCAACAACCTCAACAAGCTCAAGAAGGACAACACCGGCTACGACCTGAAAAATCTGTTCATCGGCTCGGAAGGCACGCTCGGCGTCATCACCGCCGCGGTGCTGCGGCTGGTGCCGCGGCCGCGTTCGGTGGAAACCGCCTTTGCCGGGGTGCGCAACCCCGAAACGGCGATTGCGCTTCTGAAGCTTGCCGAAGAGCGCGCCGCCGGCGAAATCACCAGTTTCGAGATCATGGCTCGCATGGGCATCCAGGCCGTGCTCGATCACATGCCGGACGTGCGCGATCCGCTAAGCAAGCCGTATCCCTGGTACGCGTTGATCGAACTGTCGTCGCTCAAGCGCGAGGGCCTGCGCGAGACGATGGAAGACATCCTTGCGGCCGGCGCGGAAAAAGGCATTGTGCTTGACGCCACCATTTCGGAAAGCCTCGAGCAGAGCAAGAGTTTCTGGTTCATTCGCGAGGCGTTCGGCGAGGTGCAGCGGCGGATCGGCGCCTCGATCAAGCACGACATTTCGGTGCCGGTGGCGGCCGTGCCGGAGTTCATCGCGCAGGCCAATGCCGCGGTGACCAAGCTCATTCCCGGCAGCCGGCCGCTGCCGTTCGGCCACGCCGGCGATGGCAACATCCATTACAACGTTACCCAGCCGCCGGACGCCGACAAGGACGCATTCCTGGCGCGCTGGGACGAAGTCAACGCGGTGGTATTCGCGGTGGTGAAAAAACTCGGCGGCTCGATCTCGGCCGAGCACGGCGTAGGTGTCATGAGGCGTGACACGCTGCTGGATTACAAGAA